>NZ_DBFCCJ010000057.1:0-95973 GCF_048380235.1 Ventrimonas sp.
CAGTTCTTTCACCGTCTGCTCCACGCTCTCTACGCAAAAGGCAAGGTGACGCAGACCACAAGCCTCCGGGCGGTTCACACGCTTCGGCGGGTTTTCCTCAGCGAAAATCTCCAACTCAGTGTGCTCATTTACTCGCAGATCCAGCTTCCAGTCCTTACGCTCCGGGCGATAATTTTCCCTGATGACAGGGAATCCCAACTTGTTCACATAAAAATCCTTGGCTACTTCGTAGTCAGATACGATGATTGCAATATGATGTATTTTTGATAAGTTCATTTTTCTCACGCTCCGTTTCTTTTGTTTATGTCCTTATTTTATTTTCGTTATAAACTATATAGCGACCATCAAAATATACCGCGTGAACTCCTGAAGTTCAGTTTGTCCACACGGCATTTATTTTTTTCTTGGATTCTTGTTTATTTCAGCTTTTCAAGGATCTCATCTGCACTCATACCGTTTGCCAGCAGCTTCTTCAGCACAGCCTCTGCTTCAGCCTTTTTAGCTTCTTCAGCTGCCTTAGCATCTGCCTTTGCCTTCTTTGCTTCCAGGGTTGCTACTTCCTTTTCGGCCTTCTTCAAAGCAGTCTTTTTTGCTTTCAGATCAGACTTTAAAGTGTCAATGTTCGCGGTGATGGATGCAATCTCAGCTGTGAGTGCTTCCTTTGCGGACTGCTTTTCTGCAATCTGTGTCGCAAAATCAGCAGTCACAGTTTTGGGTCTATTCTTGCTACCTTTAGTTCTGGGCATAGGTGATAACCTCTTTCCTTTTTTAGTTGTTTAAGTATAGCACTGTGTTGGAGTACGGGCAATATGACTACAGCCTATGCAATCAGAATCAATTTCTATGTGTAGCCGCTTGAACTTTTTTCTCCGCAAATTTTTCTTCGGCTTTCTTTATTCCTTCCATTGCATTTTCAAGAAATGCTCGTGCCTCCTTCATTTCTGATTTACTATTTAGTTCAATAAAAGATTCCATATAATTTCTTGCTTCCAGAAACTGATTCTTAATATTACTATAGCTATCTCCACTTGGTAATGAAATATAACACTTATTAAGTTCGCTGCAAACATTAACACAGCGTTCTCTTATTGATTTTTGGTTAACTCCTTGTTTATCTACTTTGATCAATAAACTACTGACTTCTTTGAGCTGATTTTCCGTGACTTCTAAAATATGTTTTAGTTTTTCATACTCTTTATCATCAAGTACTTCTCGTATGGCTTGTTCAGATTTTTTCACTGATTTTTTTAATGCAAATAATTGCCAAATCGTAATTACAAATCCAACAATCGTGACAATACTTGCTAAATTTCCAACAGCACTCCACATAATTTTACTCTTCTTTTGACTTTAAATAAGAATACTTGGGCATTTCTCCATATAAATTATCAAAAACCTCTTCCCATCTATTCTCGTCTCTGAATCCTTTTGCAAGTTCCTCACACATGTGATAATCGCCTCTATGGTCTGGAACAATTTCATACATTGCCTGTTCAAACCCCCTATGATCACACTTTTCTCCTCGCTCAATGCGTTCTCTGTAATCTTGCATAAGAGCCATGATTCTTTTGTACTGTTCTCTGGTTAAACCGTACTCAAAAATACTACGGCTCACATCATCGTTATCAAAAAGCAATTGCTGACGGAACTCAATAAAGTCCAAACGTTCCATAATATTATTATACTCTTTAGCATCCATAGCTCTTGCTCCTTCATCATCTTATTATAGTTCATCACATCTCAGCCGATCATAAATCGTTGCCTGCTGCTCACCACGAAGAGGTGTGTGATTATCAGAGCAGCATGGAAGCTACCGCTCCCAGTATATCACAATTTCAACCAGTTTTACAGATGCTTTCTTGCCTTCACGATTCCGTAGTACACTAAACCGCCTACCACTCCACCGACTGTGTTATAGAACAAATCAGACAGTTGGAATGTACCGAGCCTTAAAAACAGCTGTAGCATCTCAATGCTTATCGAAAAAATGAACGCTATCTTTCCGCTATACCACAGTATCTTCTTCCAGCTACTGCCCACTTTCTCTTGAAATGTCCATATAACCATGCTGGTGAACGGCACCATCATGATCACGTTCTCAATGCACTCAGTTGTAAGTTTCTGCTCGCCGTTCACGGTCTCCCAGATGCCCCAGCCACCCATGATATTTGACAAAGGATTTAGCCACAGGTTCCGATTCAGCAGCGTTCGGAACAAGATCATCGATGTCACGAAAACCAGTAAGAACATCTTCCGAAAGAACACGCTCTCTTTAAATTTCTGATACCAAGTCACTATGGCGCTCTTCCATCCTTTGCCGGCTTCGGTAGGTTCATAAGCATAAAGATAGAAAAACATAGCTAGGAAGGAAAGCAGGAGTGAAAATCCAAATGGCTCATAGAGAGCAGTCAGGATGTTTGTGATGATCTTTCCGAGTAAATCAATCGTTTCTTTCATCGTCGTTTACAGATCACTGAACAGGTCGGCCTTATACACGCCGTTCTCCAACATCTTCTTGAAGCTGTCCTTTACAGCTGCAACATCCTCATGGTAGGTCATACCATACCAGGTGTCGTTGGTCTTCAGAACTTTTACGGACATCTTTCCCTGCTCCAGCAGTTCGCCGATGAAGATAGGGATCAGATACTCTGCTTTCAGCGGATTGCCCGGAACTTCTTTCTCAAAGAACTCTTTGAAGCCTTCCTCCAGTACATCCAGGAACTCCGGAGTCAATCCCCACATGTTCATGGAAACCAGAGAATTTACATCCACAGCCACGCGGTCTGCTTCCGCTCCAGTTGCGATCTTTACAATGTTCTTGGTCTCCACAACTTCCGTCAGATTGTTCTGCTCATCCATCTTGCAGATACCACGAGTCACACCACCGTTATCGGACAGAGTATTCTTCAGAACAAAGCCTGCCATGCAGGACTTGCCACCATTCACCAGATACTCATGTACGGCTTTGAAACCTTCCTTGCCATAGTAATCGTCTGCATTGATCACAATGAATGGAGTATCAATCACATTTTTAGCAGCAAGCACGGCCTGACCGGTTCCCCACGGCTTCGTGCGACCTTCCGGCAGAGTTCCCGGGATATCGTTAATATCCTGGAAAGCATAGTCCACAGTTACATTATGAGAAGAGCAAATGGAGGCAATGCGATCACCGATGACCTCTTTGAACTCCTTCTCGATATCCTTGCGGATGATAAATACTACATGATTGAAACCAGCCTCAATTGCATCATGAATCGAGTAATCCATGATGATATGACCAGCATCATCCACCGGCTCCAACTGCTTAATTCCTGTTCCGAAACGGCTACCGATACCGGCTGCCATGATAAGTAATGTTGTTTTCATAACTCTCTCCTTACTGTGCTCGTGCTGCTTTTATCGGACATACTTTAATACATTGGTAGCACCGCACGCATTTACTTTCATCAATTTGTGGATATTCAAAGCCTTCTTTGTCCTCGACCATAGAAATAGCCTCTTTCGGACAGATGGCATAACAAGCCGTACATCCACAGCATTCTTCTTTTCTTTTATATAATATTGGAATCTCTCTTTCCACCTTTTACCACCAACTTTTTAATTTTTCTCTTAATCTTTCTCAAAAGCAACTTAGCATCATTTTTTAGTCCGATGCCACCGTATTTCTTGGCAACATACTCAAACGATTTATTATCAAAGTCACTCCAGAACTGCTCTCTATTATCTGGTTTTGGAAATGGAGCTTTAAGAGGCGGCTGCATACTGTCCTCTAGCTTTGTCTGCTTCCAAATCAGTCTCTTTTTTACTTTTTCAAATATTTTTTCTCCAGCCTCATTATTTACTAGCATCAATGAAACGCCCTTGTTATCATCAAACTCAGGAGCTGCTTTTTCGATACCCCAGTAGTCTGCAATTGTAATATCACCCGGATGCATCACAGACTTATAAGGGCATTCGTAGCAACTGGGCCGCAACACCGTATGCCCATAAAAAAGTTCTTTGAACACCCGGCTGCTCGTAGACCTGCCATTTTCAAAACAAAGTGTTTCCACATGGTCATGCCAACCAAAATCCTTCTTATTTCGGAAATCCACCATTGCAACTTCAGAGTGATTTTTCTGCTCTTGCCAACGCAGATATGCATTCCATACTTTTTTACTTGGCACACCGTGACAGACAATGTCCACACAGAATAGGTTATCATACTCTTTTCCAAGGTATTTTTTCAGTCCAGATACCTGACAGGAAGTTCCAGAAAAAAGTACATTTCTCCTCACATCAAGATCTGCTTTCACATTTCTGAATGTATCACCCAACTTGCTCTGGATGTATTTTGAGCCTCGCATTCGATTACGCTCTTCTGCATTATCAGCGCGAATATGTACGGCATCAAATTCATCCGTCAAAACACACCCATAGACCACACCACCGTTGGATAAAACCTGATCCGAAAGAGCTGTAAAAATACCACCCGATCTGGAAGCTGCTCTTGTTGCTTCATCCTTATGTCTTACTGCATATACTTTAGGCTGCTTCCAATTCATTATGCCGCCCTCCTTTCGGAGTAATCAGCATAATCGAGGTTATTTAGTTCGTACCCCCCCCCTCAAAATTTTGATGAGTTTATTCTTTACTTTTGTCTTCATTGGAACTGTTCCATATTTCTTCATCACGAAATCAATTCCTTTCTTTTGATAATCGTTCCAGAATGCATCTCTTTGTTCAGACTTTTGAGTCGGCGCTTCAAGATTCGCCTGCCAACATTGTGTTGTATTGCTTAATCTATAATCCAAATTATCTCGAATCTTTTCAAACAATTCTTCACCCCGGTCAGTATGAATCAAGAACAGAGAATTACCATTAGGGTCATAAAAATCTGGAATAGTCTCTTCAATATGCCAGAAATCCCCAATGGTCATATCTGTTTTTCGTTCTGTCGTAGCATAAGGGCATTCATAACAAGACGGCCGTAACGCACACCGATTATAAAACACCTTAACATAATCTTTAAGCGGTCTCTCTGACCCGTTGACTTTCACGTAAGCTGTAGGCGATTTCCAACCATTGCGCTTGTCTTTGAAGGTAAGATAAGTTATCCTTCCATCCTTCTTTTGTATTGATTCTGCATATTCTCTCCACAGTTTCGGACTTGGAGAGCCGTGGCAGATAATGTCTACGATATACACCCTATCACGGATTCCTTTTATTTCACTGAACTTCCGAAATCCATCTGATTGACATCCCATGCCAACAAAGAGCAATTCTTTCTTTGGATTATCCATTAACCAATGATACGCTTCCTGGTAAATATCACCGGGCTTGCTCTGCATATATTTTGAGCCTTTTGCTCTTTCACGCTGCTTCTCATCCAGAATCATCTGGAATTCCACAGTATGATTCTCATAAATATAGACTGCAGCCACCACAGCATCTCCGCTTTTCAGAAAAGCATCCGAAAGTGCAGTAAATGCGCCACCAGAAGAACTGCTCATCAAGGCAGATTTGTCTTTTAACCTTCCTGCATATACTATTGTATCTATCAATTCCTCCATAAGCTGTTCCTCCTCTTATTATTTATTTTTAATTACAGTTTTGACCTTCTTCTATAGAACAACAAGAAATATAATCGTTACACATAAAATTGGCGCAATATATCTATAAATCGATTAAACTTCGAGCTTATCTACTACTCTCTAAAAAGCAGTAATAAGAATCGAATGAAGAATATTAAATCATGTGAAATACTCTCTTTAATCACAGCCAAGACCTATTTCCCAAGATGACTCTTTACTAATTTCATGCCAGATTTCAACATATCAACATTCGTCAGCACTGCGTAGATTGCTGTGATACAAAGTGCGATGAACTGAATCATCTTATTTTCACAATAGTATGTTCCCATCAGCATAGTACCAATTAGAATGCTTCCGATAATAATTGGCTTCCGAATTTGCATATGCACAGTCTTATTTACATCAATATAACGAATGATAAACATTGAAAAGAATGCAACCAGTGTAGATATTGATGCTGCAAAAATCTTAATTTTATTTATTAAAATCAAATTCACTGTAATATTGATTATAGCTGCAGAAATAGAAGTATAAGCAATCTTTTTTGCATTTTTCTGAGCTACATATATACAACTATATAATCCGACGAGCACTCTAAAAAGCATTGCATACATCAAAATCAAGATTTGATCATATCCAGCGACATACTTCTCATTAATCAAAATCGGGAATACAAATGGCATACACGCAACAATGCCAAAGCATGCAGCTGCAAACAGTTTAAAAAGAGATGTCATTGTTTCCGTTAGAAATTCATCGCGATCCTCATCATCAAAATGTAATGATACTGTCTCCGTCCAGGACAAATTCAAGATATTATAAAAATTGATAAACACATTAGGAAACTTATTTGCTATAGAATAAATACCATTGGCAGCGGTTCCTAAAAAATGTGCAATTATAGTTCTATCCGACGCATTTACAACCCACCAAGCCAGATTATTGGGAATTAAAGGAATAGAATAAGCACCAACCCGTTTGAATACCGTCGGCCGAATACTCTTAACAGAAAAATACTCCCACGCTCTGGATGTAAACACCAAATACAACAACGTCAAAAACTGAGCTATCAGAGTGGACAAGAACAATCCTTGTAGCCCCATTTTCAAAATAGCCAGCGCAATGACATTTAAAACTGTTGTTGCCGAAGCGGATATAAACGATGCAATTGTATATTTAACACTATCTCCCAATCCTCTAACAAATTGAAGAAACAATGCCGTGTAGACATGCAACACCACATACAGCAATAAAAAATATGCATTTTGAATTTTCAAAAAAGGTTCTACACAAACAAAAAGAATAATGTAAATAATACTTTGTATTGTACTAGATAGTAACAGCGTAGAAAAGAGCTTTCCTTGTTCTTCTTTGTTTCCACGATAATCAAGCATAAATCGGAACAGTCCCTGATCCAACTGCCAGTTTACGAGTGGAAGTAATAATGTTGAATATGTGACCAATAAATCAAACGTGCCATACTCTTCCGTTGACAAAATTGCCGTATATAAAGGAAGAAGGAAAAAACTAATACATTGTGTGCATAGTTTTCCCACTGTAAGTATAGCCGTATTTTTTGCTAATTCTGTTTTACGACTCATTAATATTATTCCTCATATAATTAAGTATTTTTTGACTGTGTAGAATTTTTCAGTTCTCAATATCTCAGTGAATGAGCCAAAGCTATAGGCACTTCACTGCGTCAGATACTAAAATGGCAACAGAAGGCTACTCGAAATAAACCTTCATTGATGTTCGTTTAACCATTCCTAGCGTATCTCCATTTCTCTATGGAAATATATCTTCCATATCCATCAAGAATATCATTGTCTCCAGAAATCCTAACTGCCTTTACCTATAACTATAGTGGCTATCAAGCGGGTGTCCTCCCCCATGGATACTATTCCTATCGACTCATTCCTTGTATTGTTGATTACTGACTCACTTTCCGTTTCAGACTTCACATGATTTAAGAGCGTCTATATATCTCTTTTGTGATTCCTGCCTTTTTTTTTCGATTATAGTCTCGAATAATTCATAGCTATGTTGTTTGGTAATCAGGCTCTCAAATTCATCATATGTAGCTGTCAATGACAACATTGTCTCTTCTTTATGTGTCCACTCAAGTAAATCTTTCAATTTTTTTGAACAACTATAGATAGCGCAATTCTTATGATTCAACAATGTGAAAATCGTCCCATGGAATGTTGTTGTGTAAACACACTCAGAAAACTGAATATATGAACTAAACTCCAACGGGTGACAGTTAATATTTAAATCACACCAGGACTGATACAAACATATCGATACAAGTTTTAAATTATTCTTTCTTGCATATCTTTTTAAATATGCCTGATGTTCTTTAGGAACGCTATATGAATAAACAATCATATATTTATCTTTAATCTTACGTTCGTGCGGAAAATCAAATTCATTAATAGGCAGTAACATTGTAGGATCACAAACAATTTCTACTTGCTTTGCAACAAGTTTTCCAACAATATTCCTAGTATTTTCATCTCTTACACCCGCATACGTCATTTTTTCCAAGCACTCTCTAACCCATGGAAAATCATTATAATCCTTGAGTGCTGCCTGTCCTGCACTAGGTGCATATGCTATACAGCTTTTTTGCTCCACACCACCATAAAAAATCGGATTTTGAAATTGTGAAACCTTTATGTTCCAAATTTCATCACTACCTACTACTATACAATCTAAATCATCAGTATTTTTCTGAATATCAAATTCCTTTAATGCCTGAGTCATGCGCTTATAACGTGCACATAAAAAGGGATATCGTTGAATACACCTAATCAATTCCTTTATGGTCTTGGGTTTAGAAAAAAATTCCTTTTTTCGCTGCTTTTCATTTCTCCACTGTATAAAACACACATTATGGTTATTTTTTTCTAAAAAACATTTATTAGCATATGCTTGCAAATAAGCACCGCAGTTCGCCGAATCATACGGAGTTACTATTCCTATTTTCATAATTTACTCTAATTCACTCCCATCATCATTATTAGCATAATTAACACTTATTGCGCATGCAATAAAATACGGCACAAACATTTCACGATCATACAAAGGATTTCCTGTGAAGCCATATAATAAAAAAAATATTTGCATTGCCAACGAAAAATTCATCAAGCAATAATCTTTATTCATATAATCTTGTGGATTTACACGCATTTTTGAATACGTCGACCATGTCCTTACTAGATGAAACAGAAACCATCCACAATAGATTATAAATCCTATTATACCGGTTTCAACAAGTAACTGAATATATATGTTATGAATATTCCAGAACCAGCCACCTTGGTTAACATACTGTCCCCAACCTATACCAACAAGACTATGCTTGCCGAACATAGAAAACGCCTTTAACCATACATCAACTCTACCTACTGACATATCCCCAGTCTCTGCAGTATCAATAAAACGAAAAACAACAGTTGCAAGTGCCGGCACGCAATAACTTGCTACAGCAAATACAGTTAATGCTCCCAATAAAACGCCTATGCATTTTACGAGTCGACTTTTTTTAGCATTTGAATTATATGCAAAATAACAGAGGTACAACGCAGTAAGTCCAAAAACAGTATGTGCTCTTTTTCCTGATAAAAGCAATGCAGCAACCGATATCAAAAACAATAAATAGTCAGAACGTCTTTTTTCAGTCAATGCATAGCTTCCAAATATCATCGTCCCAACAGCAAGAAGCATTCCATTTGTTGAATAGTGCTTTGTTAACCCTGGGATTCCCGCATTATGATACTGATTAAGAATTGTACTCGCAGCATCCGGGAACAAATTACATACAAAATTTATCGCTGAACTATCTAAAAACATATAAATGGTAAATGCAATATAAATAAAGTAAAGATATCGCCAAGAGCTTACCATTTTTATCATCCAACACCGATCATTGAAACCTCCCGATGCTGAAAATAATATACAGCAGACAAAAAGCAATAAAACCTGGATATACGTTAGACTATAGAATTTAATATTGGGATTATTTCGTACATAAAAGAATATCATTAATGGTATCCACAATAATCCAATATTTTTTTTTATACCTTTAGTGCCAAATATAAAAACAACTTGTCCCGCCAAAATAACTGCAGCACTGAACTGAACTACGCTTGGCAAAAGCGAACCAAGAGACGCTAGCGTAGCAAAAGTCAAAATTGGTATACATTGGAGTAAAAGTCGTAGTTCATGTTTCTTAACTTTTAATTGCATCTATATCCCTCCATCTAGCAAATAGATTTTTCATACAAAATACATTCTCTCTGCAGCACGTTTTTTCAAGATAATCATTTTGAAACACACCTCATAAATTTATACAAAAGAATGCAATATTTTATAGATAAAACACCAAACACTTGTTTTTTGTCCATATATGAAAGCACTGATTTAAAACTAGTAGATTTAATTTTATCAATAACTAGCTGATACTCCTTTTTGTATTGATCTCTGAAAGGATACATCCTACGTAGAACAGTGTAGTATGCAATCAATAATTGATATCTTGCAAAGACTTCCAAATTATTACGGCCTTTAAGTTCTTCATATATTCTATCCGCAAAGTACAGTGAATCGAACCACCTTTCAGAGAAGGATTGATTAGTCACCGAATTTTCCCTGCAATAATAATAATATAATTTTTCAGCACAATAGACTATTTTTTTACTTTTCAGCAGAGATCTAAATACAAAATATTTATCTTCATTTATCTTCTTACCTTCTTCAAAATGAACATCCTCGATCGTAGAAGCTTTAAACAACTTATTCCATGCGCCCGACTCAATTTTTTGGCCCAACAACAGCCATTCTATCGCCTGATCAACAGTAATTTCCTCATAATTGCAATGATACTTTTTCTTCTCCTCTTGCTTTTTTTCAAAAATCCTATCAACTCCACACACAGATATATCTGAATCAGTTTTCCTTGCTTGAGTATATAAAATCTCAAGCATTCTGCAATCAAGTTCATCGTCAGCATCTATAAAAATAATATAGTCACCTGTTGCATTTTGCTTTCCTACATTACGAGCTTTTGATACGCCTTGATTATCTTGATTTATTATGATAATGCGCTTATCAATCTCTTGTAATCTATAGCATTCAGCAAGAGATTGATCATTAGATCCGTCATTTACGACAATAACTTCTATATCTTTCAATGTTTGTTGCAAAACTGAATTTAAAGTATCAACTATATAATTTCCTGCGTTATAGACAGGGATAATAACACTAATATGTGGCATTGGTGTCCTCCCATAGAATCATTCTATTCAAAAATCTTACACTCTCCATCTTCAAATATGTGTGTGAATAAATCGAAGCAATCCAATTACTTATTCTCAACAACCTCAACTTTTTTTCCTTTATTTAAATGGCGTGCAACAGTTATTAGGCCTGTTTTGAATAGAAATCTTTTAGATTTTTCAATTATTTTATCCTTTAATGTAATTGGATCAATTTTATTCAAAGCCTTATCAATTGGATAATGTTCAGCCAGCTGGTAAAATTCAGCCCGCCTAGGATGTGGTTTTGCACTATTGCAAACCATAACACCATTTTCCGTCACAAGACTATTTACATCTTCTTCTTGTATTTCAATATGTGATTTTATGGCCTCTAAAATCTTTCCACCTTTTTCAGTATGCACAAATATTGATGAATACCCTCTATTATCATCTTTTCTTCCGGTGATTTTTGAATATTCATAACAATCAAAGACAGTGATATCGCTTGGTCTTTCTATTCCTTTAAAAGCACATGCTGCGCAAGATGGTCTTGATGAGATTTCTCTTACAAACGCCTTCATGTATGGATCGACTCTACCAGACCCATAGTAGGTTTTTCCATTTGCAAAATCTATTTTCATCGTGCTCGTGTGATACCCATATGTTTTATGTTTAAAACGGGCTCCAACTATTTTCGAGCTGTATTTGTTTTCCATATACTTCACATAGTTATCCCACAAGCCAGGCGATGGTACACCTCGGCAAACAAAATCCACACATAAAAGGTTATCTGGTTTTTTCCTTAAAAAGCTTAGCAGCCCTGCCACTTGACAAGGTGTCCCAGAAAACAAAATAGTCGTGCCTTCTTTTAATTCTTTTTTAATATCTTGAAAAATGTTTCCAAGATCACTTTGAACAAATTTAGAGCCTCGCATCTCCTGCAACTGTTGCTTTGTAGTAGCCCTTTTACACACTACTCTCATGTTATTGTCGTATCCAGCTCCATAAACTATACCATTCTGCTCAAGGATATAATCAGCTAGAGCTGTGAATGCACCACCAGAGGTACTCTCATAGAGAATTTTGTTATCTTTAATTCTAATAATATAGCCTTCTGTTTTTTCAGATATTACCGTTTTTTTATTAAGAATCGGGCATGCTCTTTCGCATGCTCCACATTCAATACAACGTCTCATATCAATTTTAGGATACAGAAAACCTTCTTCGTCAGGAACCATCGTAATTGCACTTTTAGGACAAGAACTTGCACAGGCAGTGCAGCCACAACAATCCAATTTGCTCTTTATTTGAATCATATATCCTCCTGAATCCAAATCATTCAGAAGCAATAACAGATCCTCATTTCTTGTTCTTCAGAAACTTATACACACCCATCCGATAAAAGATTCCTTTAGATTTCTCTATTAAATAATCCCTTATTCTGATTGGTACAAACTTTTGTATATGTGCTCTTAGGGTTTCTTTATCCAAATTCAGATAGTATTCATCTCGTCTTGGATGAGGCTCTGCTGAATGGCAAATCATCGTGCCATCCAATTCTATAGCCTTTTCCAAATTTGTTGCATAAAGCTCATACCTGTCTGCAATTCTATCCAGAATCCTTTCTCCCTTTGAAGACTGCACGATCAGATTAGTAAAGCCTTTATCATCATCAACAAGACCTTCCACTAAGTTATTTGCATGCCAGCAATCATAAATAGTGAAATCACTACATCGTTCCACTGATTTAAAGTGACATTGATAGCAACTTGGTCTTGACGAAATTTCAGCAAAGAAACTCTTAAGCATTGGATCCACACGGGCGCTTCCATAATAAACAAACTGATTTTTGAATCTTATACGCATGGTGCCACTGTGATATCCATATGTTTTATTTCTGAAAACAATATCATCTATTTCTGAATGATATTTGTCTTTTTGTTCGTCTAAATATTTTTTCCAAAGTTTCGGCGACGGTGTACCATGGCAAACCAAATCTACGGTTACCAGATTATCGTATTCTTTTCTCAGATATGATTTTAATCCATACACCTGACAAGGCGTTCCAATAAAGCACACTTTCGTTTCTTGCATCAAATGTTTTTTTATTTCAGAAAAGCAATCGCCTAAATCGCTCTGCACGTATTTTGAACCTCGAAATTCTTCTGCCCCCCCCCGGAAATTTTATGAATTACCTTATATTCTTCATTATAAGTTGCGCCACAAATAACACCTCCCTGATTTAGGATCCATTCGCCTAACGGTGTTACAAATCCTCCAGAGGTACTTGTAGAAACAATTTCTACGTCCTTTGCTCTGAGTACGTATGCTTTTCTATCAAACATTTTAGACTCGATTTTATTTTCAATAGGACAAGCAGAATCGCACAATTTGCAATCTATACACTTTGAAATTTCCACGAATGGATATAAAAAGCCCTCTTGATCCTGCTGCATACTTATAGCTTTTTTCGGGCATACACTATAGCATGCCGTACATCCACAGCAATCTGCTTTATTCTTCACTACAATCATTAAGCACTTTCTCCTTCCATCCTTTATAGTTTTTCAGCAACATTCAAATACAGTTGTGCAAGTGTATCTGCTGTCTGCTGAATATCATAACCTGCCTGCTCCAATATTTTTCTTTCACTTTTCCTTTGCACATTCATATACTTCAAAACATGTTCCGCCCACACATCAGGTTTTTCTTGAAGAGAAAGGAATTCTGTATTTGAAGTTAAGCCTACTTCTTTTGTTATTGCATCTGAGAAAACACATGGCAATCCGCTCGCCTGTGCCTCAACCCCCGTGACCGGAAGACCTTCATGTAAAGATGGCATTACAAAAACATCCATTGCCTGCCACATTTTATTCATTTCATTTGAAGCTCCATAAAAAATTACAGCGTCTTCAATTCCTAATGTCCTAGCCTTATTTTTCATCGCTTCTTGTAGTTCACCAACGCCAAATAAAAGTAACACAGTATTTGGATTTTTTCGGTGTACTGCTTGAAAGATGTCCAGCAAAAAGCTGTGATTTTTTTGATCAGAAAACCGTCCAGCGTGTCCTACAACATACTTACCTTCCAGATTCAGCTTTTTTCGTATTTCTCGACGAACAGCTTCATTATAATCATATTTCTCCAAATCAATTCCATTCGGAAGTACTGAATACCTACCAGATTCAATAATCGACCTCGGAAATAGAAATCTTGCAGCTAGTTCTGAACAGCCATAAAAGTTATCGCAAAAGAGTGGAATTAATGGCTTTAAGATTTTGCTCATAAATCGAATTCCATTACCTGCTGCTCCAAAGCCAGCATTGTGACTATGTATTGTAATATATTGAACCCCACCCAATTTTGCGCCAATAATATTTGTCATATCTGCTGCACAATCCGCATTATAATGTAGGATTTTAATATGATTTCTCTTGCAGACTTTCCGAATTTCATTAATTCTCCAAATTCTTCTAAAAGGTCTAAATTTCACATTATCCGCTGAGGCAACATACTTTTTACTTCCCAATGAAAGAACTTTGTCTTCCATAGGTTCGTGCCTATCATGAAAAACAAGATAGTCAAAATTTATTTTAGATCTGTCCAGGTGTTCCTGGATATGAATCATCATATTAGTTACACCTCCAACACCAAGCGGAGATGTCACCAATACTCTAACTACTTCATTATTCATATAATATTTATCCTTTCGCGGCGACAATCTCATGCATTATTTCATATTCCTATTTCGGCACGATTACACACGCTTTCTAATTTCTTTCAATACAGTCTTTAAATATTGATCTGTTACCATCTTAAGGTTTTTATACTTTTCCCCTACAGCTTTATAGTCAATATCATCTTTTACAACGTCTGATAAGTCCATTCCATTTTTATAGCGCCGATTTTCTAGACCAAAATTCACACACAGGGTATCAATACGAGAATTTTTTGAAAAGCTGGAATTTTCAGCATATCTGTTAAATACCACAAACTGCTTTTCATTAAGAATAGAAAATGCTGTCCCGTGGAAAGAATCCGTGCAGACATACTCTGCATTTCGCAGAAGATTTAGAAATCTTTCTGGACTCACATCATACGGAGCAAAGTCTCCAAAGTTTTCATCTTCTTCTACATACTGATCCATGTGTCGTAACGCAACGACTTTCATGCCCTTGTCATGAGCTAATTTCTTTACTGCATTGCGATATTCCTGTGTGGCACCAAGGAAGTATGCAAAAATATATGGCTCATTGATTTCTCTCTTATTAGGAATTCTCTCCAACCATTCATTTTTACTCAAAAAGAAAACAGGATCTAAAATCGTAGGAACATCTCGACCAGTCAGTTCCTTGACAATCTCACTTCCTCGATTTTCACGCATACTAATGTATTCGATGCGGTTCAAATACTGTACCGTTCTTTTCCTTTGATACCACGGAATTTCCTTTACTCCAAAACTAGAAGCAATTGAAATTTTTAGCGTGTCATCCGGAACAAACATCAAATTGTAATAATTCGTCGGCAATCCTGCCGGACTCCAAAGCTGATCGCTTCCTGTTATAACCGCCGAATATTTCTTTCCACCCTCGCATAATGCCGCATAGCCGATATACTCATCGGAGAAATCCTTAAAAGCCCATTTTTTGAAACTCGCAAATGCTTTCATACGAACTTCATTGTTTTTTGCATACTCAGGATGCTTTTTCAGACTAAGCTTTCTCTGAATTCCCTCATACCTGCTATTAAACCAAACTGCATTAAAAAGACGCGGCACGTCTTTCAGTGCTTCTGTCATAGTCTTCTTTCTTGTATATCGAACCAGCTCATACTCAATATTCTGATTTTCCAAATAACTAACAGTTGCATATGCTTGCAATATGCCTCCGTAATTTTCATGCATATATTTTATGCATACTCCAACCATTTTAACCTCTCCTCTATGCTGCACATCTTACTCTTTCAGCAGTTCCTCATATATTGCCTGATACTTCTCGTTTTTTTTCTGCCAGGTATACTTTTCTGCTTTCTTTCGTGCGTTTTTTCCACGCCTTGTTACTTCATCAGGATAAGCAATACATTCAAGAATTGCCTTTTTTAAATTCTCAATGTATTCCTCTTTCGAGTTTCCTCCATAAAGCCAACCGGTGTTTTCATCAAAAAGAGTTGCTCCGCCAAACTTATTAATGGTGATAACCGGAATACCTTTTGACATTGCCTCCAGTAAGACCGTGCCTGTCGTCTCTCGAATGCTCGGCATAATAAATACATCCGCACCTGCATATTCCTTTTCCATTTCCATATAGGGAATAGAACCCATGCAGTGCACATGCTCAGACAAGTTCAGGTCTTCCTTACCGCGTTTACGTAGATGCTCAAGTTCCGGGCCATCGCCTACAACTCTAACCTGATATCTAGTCTCCTGCGGAATTCTCATCAATGCATCAAAAAGAAAATCCAAGCCCTTTCGATATATCATTCTTCCAGCAACCAGAAAGACGCATTCTTCATTTCTGCCCTTTTCATTGCAAGTATCTTTAATATCATTTATATCTACCGCAACCTCAGTCACTGGCTCATCACTTACATTGTAATTCTTCATTCACTTTTTCCTTTTCTGTCCAGCTCACCAATTCGTCCGGTCTTAATCCGTTATCAAAGACTAATTCATACGGACAGTTTAGTTCTGCCCCCTCTACGAGGAATTCTTGAGTCTCTTTATTTGCAAACATAATATAGTCGCAGCGATTTAGTTTGCCAGTGATTCTCAGTTTAAAACGATACCAGCGATTTATCCCTGAGCGAACGACTTCAATGATTTCATGCCCCTTTGCGTAATCTTTTAATCCATTAGGCAAAGACTCTCCTCCGCCAAGTGGTCCGCAGACGAATTTGATATTTGCTATCTTTCCATAGTCTCCAATTGCACGGAATTCAATTGGCGTAATCTGATGAATAACGTCAATTTTTTGATCCGCACAGATTTTTTTTGCGAGAGGAAGTACCCGTCTATTCCACACATTAAGTCTTCCAGAATACATAAATCCCTTGAAGATTTTTTTGTAAAAATTAGGGATGTCAACATAATAAAACTTTATATTTTCAAGTGGGTGACTCTGCAAATATTTTTCGACTGGTTCACGTTGTTCTTCTTTTGTAATTACATAAACTTTATTTGTTTTTGAACTTTCATAAGGAACGCACCAACCGATTTTATCTTCACTTCCAGCAAAAGGGTTACATGAATAAGCTATATACAGGATATTCATCACTTCGTCTCCATCTGCTGTGCAATATCAGCATCCACGATTTCCTCGCCAGTCTTATGCTTCAGCTGTTCCTTGGATGCTTCACTCAGACCGTTGTTGATCACACAGTTCATATCGCAAGTGCTACACTTGTCCAAATCCTCTTTAGTAACTTTGCCATCACGATAGTCACGGCAAATCTTCAGCTCATACATGCTGTACGGATGCTTAGTGAACAGAGCCTTGAACTTATGTACCAGAACCCAAGTAGCAGGCTTCCAGATATACTTGTGCATAGCCGGGCTGACAGAACCGATCATCCAGCAGTCACGGTCGCAGCAGCGAACCTTTGCACGAACCTTCTCTGCTTCAGGGCTGTTCCACAGCTCATCCCAGGTCTGATTGTTCAGGTTGCCCATGACCTCTTTATCCTTGGTGCCATTACAAGGCATGACATCACCATACGGGTCGATGAAGAAGGTATCGAAGCTCATATCGCAAGGCAGCAGACGTTTCTGGCCGTAGATGTAATTGATCAGACCGTGGTTAAAGTAAGCACGAAACCACTTCTTCGGGCTGTTGCTGCGGAGCAGTTCGTTGACCAGATTCTCGAAATTCTTAGCAACCATCGGACGATCGTGGATGATGTTCTTCGCCTCAACGAAGTAGAAGCTGTTGTGCAGAGAAGCAGTTGCAAACTCCATGCCCATCTCATCGGAAATCTTGTACAAAGGAACCAGATCCGGGGCATTCTTATCCTGAACGGTCATGCCAAAGCCAACATCCTTCATACCCATTTCACGCAGCTTCTTCAGCGTGCCATAACCACGCTGGTAGCCGTTCTGCAGACCTCGGATCTCGTTGTTGGTCTTCTCCAGACCCTCGATGGAGATACGAATACCGATCTGCGGGAACTCTTTGCACAGGTCAACGATACGGTCTGTGAAGAAACCGTTGGTAGAAATAACGATACGGTCAGACTTCTTGTACAATTCGCGCACGATATCCTTCAGATCGGTACGGATGAACGGCTCGCCGCCGGTAATGTTGGTGAAGTACATCTTCGGCAGCTTCTTGATGGTCTCGATGCTGATTTCTTCTTCCGGCTTGGAAGGTGCTTTATAGCGGTTACACATAGAGCAACGAGCATTGCAACGATAAGTGACGATGACCGTACCATTTAACTTCTTTTCTTCAGACATGATTAACTCTCCTAACTCTCTCTTTTAAGAATGTTTCGATTTTATTTAAGAACCACTTTGCACATACCGAGAACACAACCGAACCGCAGATGACTGCAACAGCTGTAAAGATATATGCCAGCAGACCGTTTCCAAATAGATGAACAAGGTGTAACTTTTCAAACACACGATAAATTACCATGTGGCACAGGTAAATCTCGAAGCTGATACCGCCGAGGAACTTGACAATTGGATTGACCAATACCCCCCTCCGATTGCAGCCAATGGTATAAATCAATGCTGCCACACAGAAAAGCAACATCATGAGCGTATAGCCACCTACGGCAAAATAGACAACCGTGGCAATCAGCAGAATCACTCCGGCGATAACCTTGTGCTTCGATGCGAACTCAGCCAGCTCTTTTCGATAGAGGAAGATCAATCCACCAGCGATAAAGTAAATCGCATCATAAACAATATTGCCTCTTCCTGCGCTGAAATAGGAAGAACACAGCCAGTTAAACATCAGTGCCGCAACTGCTACGCCCCACGCCCTCTTCTTATTTCCAATCAGGAAGCAGAAAAACGGGAACAGCATGTAGAACACAAAAATAACCGCCAGTGTCCAACTCACACCAATGACCGTAATATTCGCATTTGGCAGAAGTCCCTGACATAAAGTCAAGTTTGCGAAAACTTCAAACAAGGATTCCTTGCTTGGTGAAATCACAAAGTCTAACGCACAGAGCAATGCAAAGTACGGCCAGATTTTGATGTACCGTTTCTTGTAGAAATCCTCTACGCTAATCTTCTGGTTAATAATTTTCTGGTAATAGCCGCAGCACATACCAAAACCGCTGACCATCATAAAAAGGAAAACAAGGTTTGTGAAAGATGGTATTAACCGTTCAAACACAAATCCTCCTATCCCATATTCTCCATTTGCGAGGACGTGCATCAGTGCAATACCAATGATGGCATATGCCTTCAATCCATCTATTCCCTCATATCTATCCGCTTTTGTAGCCACAAATTCTCTCCTCACATAACAATCTTACTGATACACCTTCATAATTTTCTCGTAATACTCATCGATAGTATCAAAGCTGATGTCCTTACAGTTCGCACTGTACTCCGCACACAGCTTCTTATCACCCCAGAGCTTCTCGATCTTCTTCTTCAGATCTTCGGCATTACCGCTCTCAAACAGCTCACCGGTCTTGCCAACCTGAATCAACTCCGGGATACCACCAATGTCTGCTCCCAGTACCGGTGTGCCATACATCTGGGATTCCATCACGGAGAACGGGCAGTTCTCATACCACTCAGAAGGGTAAATGGAGAACCGTGCCTCACGGATCAACTTCTCCAGTGCCTCGCCTTTCTGGAAGCCAACGTTCTTGATGTTCTTAATACCATTTACTGTCTCTTCCAGCGGGCCAGTACCGGCGAAGATGAACTGGACATCCGGCAGTTCCTTACAGACCTTGATGAGGGTACCGATACCCTTCTCCTCTGAGAAGCGGCCGAAGTAAAGGACGTAATCCTTCTTTGGAGTCTCTTTCCACTCCACCTTATCGATGAAGTTGTGCATTGCCACGGTTTTTGTTGCAAACAGAGGATTGCTGTCCATCTTGCTCTTCATGAACTCCGAGCAGCAGATCATGGTGTCAATGTACTTGTAGGTACCCTTCCACTTCCAGAACTCAGCCTCCATCATGCCGATGGCCGATTTCGCCGTGGAACCGTGGATGCACTTTCCTTTCATGCAGTTCACGAAATGGCCGCCGAGACACTTCTCACAGTTCTGGTGAGTGTTCGGATTGTTCAGCATGTGGTTCGGGCAAACTAGCTGGTAGTCATGTGCCGTGAAGATGATCTTACAATCCCTTCCGGTCTCCTTACGCCACTTCACGATTTCCAAAATGATGGAAGGTGTCAGCTGGTAGTTAAAATTGTTCAGATGACAGACATCCGGCTTGAAGTCGTCCAGCACTTTCCGCAGCTGCACCCGTGCTTCCTTGCTGTAGATAGTTTTGATGGGGTAGGTCAGCTTGCTTAGCTTGCTGCCGCCGTGGAAGTCCATATCAGATGTATAAGCATTGACCTGATTGCCGACACAGCGCCCCTTATGTTCCATGCCAAAATACTGAACTTCATGTCCCATCTTCTCTAAGTGCTCACCCAGTTTGAAGATATAAGTCTCGCTGCCACCGTTTGGATACAAAAATTTGTTAATCAGTAGGGCTTTCATCTCTGTTCTCTTTTCTATGTTTTTATGATTTTTCGTACAGCTTCATCGTCTCTTTTACAACTTCATCCCAGTTGTACTTTTCACAGATAAAATCTGCTGCGTTTTTCTTAAATTCCTGTACATTTTCCGAACAATCACAGGCATCTTGCAGTTTTTTTTGCAAGTCTTCTATATTCGACTTTTTGAAAATCAATGCCTTATCTTCCACAACCTCAGCGCACTCTGGAATGTCGGATACCAGGCAGCAGTTTCCATAGCTCATTACCTCCAACAGGCTCAGAGGCATTCCTTCCAGATCGGACGGCAATGTGTAAAGATAAGCGTTGCTGTACAGTTCATCCAGCATTGCTCCCTGCACAAACCCGGTAAATAGAATCCGATCGTCACCCTTCGCCAGTTCTTTCAATTCCTCCATAAAGGAATCCGTATCACTGGAACCGCCTGCGATGACCAGCTTTTTATCTGTCTTGACATTCTTGAAGGCCTCAACCAGATATCGAATGCCCTTCTCCGGCACCAGACGACCGAGAAACAAGATATAAGAATTTTTTTTCAGCCCGAATTTTTCCGTAATCAGCTTTGCTTCCTGAATCTCCGGTCTGTTGACACCATTGGGGATAAAGTACGTTTTCCTTCCGTATGTTTCCAAGAAATACTTCTGCACGCCCTTACTCAGAACAATGATTTCATCTGCATATTTCACGGCATTTTTTTCACCCTGTCGGATAAATTTGGATCCAAATCCAGATTTCCATTTTTCGCGGGCCCAGTCTAAGCCGTGTACCGTGATAACTACACGCTTACCAAATAATTTCGGTAACCAGCAGAAAAAGGCAGGACCTTCTGCATGAATATGTACCACATCATATCTTCCAAAAGCACTATAGAGAGCTGCGAAAAAGGAAGAACTTACCGCGGCCAGTCCTTTTTTCTCTATGGTCGGAACAACCTTTTGGCGGATTCCCTGGTATTCTGTTTTTTCCGTGCTGTCATATTCCGCACCGCTCACATGATGTCCGGAGCGGTTATAGCAGGTCACCTGGCATCCCATCCGGGCCATGCGGGTACACAGCTCCTTTACAACAATCTCAACGCCGCCTTCTCTCGACCATCGCTTGTGGCCAAACATGGCAATTCGTAATTTTTTCTTCATACACACTCCCATATTTCACATTTTTACAAGAACAAGCCTGTGTGCAGATTGTATTCTGCACACAGGCTTGTCCTCGAAGATTTTGTTCTGCATCTGCTTTGTATCCATTCCATACCCATACATCCCGACAGACGAAGATTAAAACCAAGGATAAGCCTACATTGCTCCATCTTTTTTGAATACCACCAATACAGTCTTGAGCAGGATTCGGATATCCAATCCCATAGTCCACTCTGCAATATACTTGGTATCCAGTTTTACTACATCTTCAAAATCTGTAATGTTGCTGCGACCGCTTACCTGCCACATGCCGGTTATGCCGGGCTTGGCTGCCAGTCTGGCGCGGTGGTGGAGATCATATTTCTCCCATTCATCCACGGTCGGCGGCCGGGTTCCCACCAGGCTCATATCCCCCTTTAAAACATTGAAAAACTGCGGAAATTCATCCAGGCTGAAATCGCGGATCAGGTTGCCGATTCCCTTTTTCATCGTACCGTCTTTGGTGATCTTACTTCCAATGATGCGCGGATCCCATTCCAGCTTGAACATCATGCCGTCCTTGACACGGTTCTGTTTCATCAGCTCTTTCTTGCGTTCCTCCGCGTCCATATACATGCTGCGGAATTTATACAATTTGAACTTCTTGCCATTCTTGCCGACCCGGGTCTGGGAAAAGAAAATGGGGCCCGGAGACTGTATGTAGATCAATGGTCCCAGAATGATGCAGAGGATTCCGGTGATGATGCATCCCACCAGGCCACCCAGAATGTCCATAGCCCGCTTTACAAACAACTGCCCTGCGGTAGCATAGTTGATGCTGGTCGTCAGCACAGTGTAGCAGCCCAGACGCTCCACAAACTTTTTCTCGCCAATCAGGTTGGAGGACTTTGCCATCTTCATATGTACGACAATGCCCATCTCCGTAAACTGGTTCATCAGCTGGTCCGGGTACGGCTCGGAGGAAGGAAGGTTAAAGAACACTTCATCGATCCATTCCCGGCAGGCATACTCTACAACGCTGTCCTTATCCGCAACCACCTCAACTCCGCCCTCCATCACAGTGCCGATCATATGCTCATCAAGCACGGCTACACCGGCTACACGGAACATCTGATAGTTGTAGCTTAAAATGTTATGGAGCACCGTTTTCAACATGTCCTTTGTCGTGATGATCAGAAGAGACCGGCTGTCACTGTTTGCCCGCGTAAGGATCAGATATTTTTTCCAGAAGATTCTCACAACATAGGTCAGGGCCAGATACAGGATTGCCATGCCGGAAAGTGTAAGCCGGGAAAATACCTCTCCCCGTTTGCTATAAAACAGGAAGAGGATTGCCAGCATGAATACCAGGATCACATGCTTCAGCGTTTTCGTAAATTCCTGGTAATAACCGCGCTTCAGCACATTTTTCAGTGTTGTAAAGAAGATAAAGACGCCGAGATCGATCCAGACCAGTGCCAGGGCAAGGTTTCGGTAATGCTCATTCAGATACGGAATACTGCCACCGGTTCTGATCGTGTAGGCGATCAGGAATGAACACTGAAGACACACAAGATCCAGCAGCATAAAATCCAGATGCTTGCTCCATCCCTGTGGATTTTTTTGATACATAGTTTCCCCCCTGGTTCTTTTGTACGGTTGCCTATCTGGTCAGCAGGACAATATATCCGGAACCGGTCAGGCTGATATTGACAATGCCGTTCTGGATGCTGATGATCGGAACTGCCACCTCTGTTCCATCCGGGCGGATGCAGACTGCTTTCATGTTCGCTGCATCAACCGGTGCCGCACTCCATTTTACCGGAACAACTCTGGTTTCATTGACTGCTACGCCGTTTTTCTCCATTGTGATTGAGATACTATCGCGTACGGTAAATCCGTCAATGCTTCCCTTCTGGGCAATTTCCTTTACCTTATCCTGCGCTGCCTGACTTAACGCAGCAAGGTCGCTTCCGTTCTCCTTTTTCTTAACGCCCACGGTAACTCCATCGATGACTGCATTTCCGGCTGCGTCGGCTGCGATCGTATTTCCGGCTGCATTGGTTTTGTTGGTTACAACGCCAAGGTAATATCCATCGGTTGTGGCGGTTGCGGTACTTGCATTGGTAGTTGCATTTCCGGCCGCATCGGTAGTCGTTTTGGTCGGGTTCTTGGTGGTATCGATCACCTGAGTAACTGTGTTATTTCCGACGGTTGTCGTTGGTGCAATGGTTCCACTGGTAATTGTGGTTGTAGTCTGACCGGAACCAGAATTATTATTCTGTGCAGTCTGACCCTGTCCTGCGGTAATAACAGTACTGGTAGACCCGCTGCTGGTTCCGTTACTGCTACCAGAGTTGGAACTAGAGCTGGAATCATCTCTGTCACTTTCGCTGTGAATGTACTTACTTGTGCTTGCACCAAATGTCATAACCGGCATAGCTGCCAGTGCACACACCATTCCTAAAATAACAAGTTTACGATTTTTCATAATGCATGTCCCCTTTCGTTGGTTATTGCTTTTATATTGTTTTCAGCGTTTTCGCTGGAAAGCTCTTACTGTTCTGAGTAAAACAGCTGCAGGATGACCTGGTCTAAGGCGTCCTGATCGACATAGTATTCGTCGTAGGTTTCCGTTGCAGTTCCGCTGCCCGGAGCAAAGCAGAAGCTGTCATCCGAAAAGCCGCTGCCCTGCAGGGCATCCAGTGCCACCTTCAGGTACTGGTCCTTTGGCATATTTGTGACCATATAGTCCTGGGTCAGGTCAAACAGGTCACTGATGATATTGCCGTTGCTTTTTGAGGTCTGCTGCACCGCCTCAAAAAAGCCGGAGATGTAAGCCTTCTGCTGGTCCATACGGTGAATGGCGGAGTTGTCAACGGTGGTATCGCGGTAGCGGACAAAGCGTTCCGCCTGAGCGCCCTGCAGGGTAACCTTCTCACCAAAGACAAAGGCCGGATCTGCCTGATCCATGCCAAGGGTGGGTACCGTGACGGTGACTCCGCCGACTGCATCGTTGAGAGCAGAGATCACGCTGGTGTCAGCCGCCATGTAATAGGGGATCGGAAAGCCCTCAAGTAGCTCCGATACCGCCTGTACGGTGTACTCGCAGCTTTTCTGGCGTCCATCGCCATAGGCATAGGACAGGCTTAAGTGGTCCAGGTCCATACCCAGTTCCGTTCCGTTCTTGTCGGACCAGGAGATGTCTGTTTTCATGATCGGCGTGATGGTATCGCGCGGGATCAGCAATATTTTGATCTGGTTCCGGGCGGTGTCCTGCGCCAGCAGAAAAATGCCGTCCGCCTGGCCGCCGTCTCCGGAAAGTGTGGTCTCTGTCATGGAGCCGCTCCGGTCCACGCCAATGCAGAGGATTGGCTTTACCGCAGTGTTTCTGCAGTAGGTTTTTCCCTGATAGGTGACAGTGCCCTCTTCCGGTCCGGCAAAAAGCCGGCCTTCCCGGGCCTCTTCTGTTTTCTCTGCGCGTTCGGCCTGCGCCTGGGCTTCCTGCCTGCGGCGCTCCGCGATCATGGCTTCAACCGCCCTTTTGTTGCGGTAGAGTCCGACGCTGTACCAGCCGCCTGCTGCCACTGCCAGGACGATGCCTCCGATGACTGCCCTGCGAAGCTTTCCCTGTTTGTCGCGTCTCATGCTAAAGACTCCTATCTGCCGGTTTTCAGCCTGCTGTAGCTGCTGTCCCGCTCTTTGATGTCTTCCGACTCGTAATGACCGTATTCGGATGCCCGGTAATAGCCGTCATAACGGCCATATTTCTTGTACTTTCCGTATTTTTTGTACTTGCCGTATTTGCGGTAGTAGCTGCCCGGGGTGGTTTCCACCTTGTTCAGTACCACGCCCAGGATACGGCAGCCGGAACGCTCCAACTGTTCCTTGACACGCTGCTCCAGACGGTAGCTGATGGCTCCGCTTTCAATGACCAGCACGACTCCGTCGCACTTTCTGGCCACAATGGCGCCATCGATCACGCTGCCGATCGGCGGAGTGTCCACGATCACATAATCGTAGTTTTCCCGGCCGTATGCCAGAAGCTCCGCGAACAGCTCCTCTTCCAGAAGCTCTGCCGGATTCGGCGCGTACGGACCGGCCAGCACCATGCTGAGATTCTCATAGTTGGTGTCATAGATGACATCCGCTAAAGCCTTCTGTCCGCTTAAGTACTGGGAAAGGCCATCCACCTTCTGCTTGAGCTGGAAGCGGGTTGCCAGAACAGATTTGCGGATATCGGCATCCACCAGAAGGACTTTTTTACCGATCTGGGCCAGGGCCGATGCGGTGGAAAAGGCAATATCGCTCTTTCCCTCATCCGGGACGGAGCTGGTAAACATGATGGTGTGGATATTGCTGCCGCAAAACTGCAGGTTGGTACGAAGCGTTTTCAGGGCTTCGTTGTATCCGTAATCATCCGTATTTTTGATCTGAATCTCAATACTCTGTCTGCCCATTACTTTCTCTCCTTTCCGCCAAATAACCGGCTGGTGCGAAGCGCCTTCGCGTTTTGCTTTGCCTTGCCTTCCTTTTTCTCCTCCTCACGGAGCGGAACGGAAGCCAGGACACTGAGTCCAAGATACTGGGCTACGTCCTCCTCTGTCTGAACGGTGTCATTTAACAGGGTTTCCAAAACGGTGATGCCGCATACAAGGACCGCGCCAAGCAGTGCGCCGAGAACCGCGTTTTTCGCGTTGCTCGGGCTGGTCTTGTGGTCTGCCACAACAGCCCGCTCAATGATTTTCGGCGGGATCATCTCCATGATATTGCCGATGTAGCGGGAGGAAACCTCTGCCACGTTATCTGCGATATCTCTGGCAAGCACCGGATCCGGACTGGTTACGGAAATCGTCAGGATACGGGTATCTGCCGGGTTGTTTGTCTGGATGCAGCTACGAAGCTGTTCGTAGCTCATGTCCAGCTTCAGGTTCGCGATCACATCCTCCATAACCGGACGGCTTGTCACTACAACGGAATAGTCCTTCGTCAGCTGGCTGCCTATCTGCAGGTCAGCAAGGGAAGTCAGCGTTGTTTCCTTAGATAAGATATATACCATTGTCTGGGAGGTATACTGCGGAGTCAGCAAAAGCTTACTTCCGGCTCCGGCAATCCCGCCGAACAGTATCATGGCTGCCAGAATGGCCAGCCAGCGCTGCCGCAGTGCCTGGAACAGCTGGAGAAGGTCAATCTCGTCGTCGTTGTTATCTCGTCTGTTGATTTCGTTATTCATTTGTCTGTTTTCCTTATAAAATGTTTCTTGTCTTTCGGGTTAAAAAGATTAGTCTGCTAAGATGACGTTTATAGCTGAATGAGCTTTTCCGGGTTGGTCCGGGTAAGCTTCTCAAGATATTCCGGGCTGGTGTTTTTCTTAAGCCAGTGAATGGCCTCCCGGATTTCAGGCGGACGGTAACTCATGCGGTGCATGTCCGTTCCAAGAAGGTCGATCTGCTCTTTTCGGATCTGCGTGCGGCACCAGCGCACATCAGGCTGGATTGCCAGCCCTTTCAGGCTGTCATAGTTCATCTGGAGCATGCATCCAATGGCCTTTAATTCCTCCAGTGAATGCTTCCGCATGCAGGCGTAGCGTTCCACATGCGCCACCACCGGCACATAACCGCAGGCGCTGATATTTCGAAGTCCCTGAAACATGCGGCTATACGCAACGTCCGGAGAAAACTCTATGAGCACATGTCTGCCGCTTTCATAGGGGATCGCATGTCCGTGCCGCAGGCTTTCCAGAAGCTCGTCGTGATAATAGGTTTCCTGGCCAAGCCAGAGTGAAAAGCCGGGAATACTTTTTGCAACGTATTGCTTCAGCTCTTCGAAGCGGTCCTGATAGACCTGCCTGCTCTTTTGCCTGCTGTAATGCGGGGTGGCAATGACTCCGCATATTCCCTGCTCCGCCGCGTGCTTTAAAAGCCGTATGGATTCTCCCATGGAACGGGAACCGTCATCCACTCCCGGAATAATGTGGGCGTGTACATCGATGATCCCGTGCTCATTCATAGAATGTCTGATACATTGAACGCATGTATCCCCCCTTTTCCTGCCTGCCAGGCAGAAAGCCTGTTATATTTCCGGCAGAATCATAATGATAGAATTTTTTCCCATCATGGTAGTTATTCTATCTCGCATGCCGTTTTTTGTCAATTTAGTGGCATCCTTGCGCTATTTTTTGTCGAAATATGCGATTTAATGTTATTCTATACATATAGTCTCAGATCATTTTACCCCCCCCCACGCATTTTTGGTGATTTAGCACAAGGGTTTCCGGATACTATGTAAATTATGCATAAAAAACAAGAACAAGGCAGTCAAATTTTCTGTTCAAATGCCTTGTTCTTTTTTTGATGCAGTAAGATATATTTTTGTTAGAACTCAATTACTTCCTGGCACTAACAGGCCTAACTCTTCTGCCATTTTTTCATTCAAAACAACCACTTCTGCCTTCCACAGCTTTTTCCAACGTTTTAAACGAGTTTCCAATTCTACCTGCGGCCCTTTCAGCCATTCCGCATTTTCGGCTGTTTTGATTACAAGAACGAATTTTATCTTGATTCCTGAATAATCACCAATCTCCTTTATCTTTCTTCCCATTCCAGTTGTATCTAAGTTTTTTCGCACAGCGGAAGCAAGCACCATTTGCAAGGAATCAATGAATTTGTCCGTAACTTTACAATAAAATTTTTCAAAGTCCGCCTGTTTATCCTCTGTTTCATTGCGATTTGCTGCATTAGGGCATGAGGTTTTCGCCTCTACAAATAAAAGACAATTATTTTTCCTTAATAGCACAAATTCTACAGTCCTTGTTCCAGAAGGAAAAGATAAATGAAGTTCTGAATTTTCTATTTGGAATACACGTTCCGGAGCATAATCTCCAAAATTCATCTCTGATTCGTTTATAATCAAGTCAGCGCCACTCCTATCTCTTCTCTGTACAGCTGGCGAAATGTTGATAAAATAGCATTGTGATCCAGTGCTGCAAATTCATCTGCTTTTTCGCACTCTATCATACCATCCTCTTCTTCTCTATAAAAAGAATAAAATGACACAACATCTGACTCGCAGCGTTTCACCTCCAGATATCTGGTCAGAAAATAATCATGTGTTGAAACGAACACCTGAACGCCATCGCGCTGCAGCATAAGCAGCATTTCCGCAATTACCGGGATATGGATTGGATTAATATTGGCTTCAGGCTCATCCCAAAATAAAACAGAACCTTTTTCCAATGTTCCATTCTTGATCAGCTGCCACAAAAGTGCAATTTTCCGAATACCTTCCGCCACAAGATTAAATTCGATTTTTGCCTGATTTCCTGGTTTTAAATAAAATCGATCTTCTTCCACAAACACTTTACCCTTGTTGATTTTCTGTAGTTTGTCCAAATATTTTTTCTTTCTTGCACTGTCTTTTCCTACAGAAATATCAACACGTGCTGAAGCGATGATATCCAAATATGTATCATCAAATTCAATATTTCCTCTTGAAGCTGCCTCATGAAGATTGTAGGCATTAGAAAGAATTTCCTTAGCCGGAATAAACACGCTCTCTAACCCATCATTTTGGCGTTCCCATGCTTCTTCGTTTTTTACAATGGCATCCCATCTTCTCGTTTGTGTGGTAAAAGACATGGCAATGGAGGAATTTTCTGTTTGAATTTTCACATTAGCTGAGCCTCCCGCATTTTTCCGGCGTACCAGACGCTGAATGCTGGATTTATCTGGATAAAACACTCTTACCGTTTTATTTGAAAATGACACATCATGTTTCGCAGCTCGGCAGGCACTGTACAAAAGCTTCATAACATGGGTCTTCCCCATACCATTTTCTCCAATAAACACATTAATTCCTGTTGTAAAATCAACACTTAGTTTTTCAAACACAGTAAAATTTTCCAACTGAATTTTCTTAATTGACATGCTAATCTCCATTCACTGTTTAATACGTACACACACGTATTGTACCATGATTTCGATGCGCTAACAACTCTCGAATTGGAAATTTCCAAACACATCTGAAATGTAAAAGAAGCCGCCCCAACACATGGAACCGGCTTCTCTTATACTATTTAGAACTCAATCACTTCCGGTCCGTGTGTAAACGCGGAAATGGTTGCTTTTGCGTGTTTGAAATAGAATACCTCGGTGTTTCCGTCATCCTCGGAGTACATGCTCCGTAAGGTCGGGTATGCATTCAGCATAGACTCCCGGGCTGCTCTGCTGTCATCCTCTACCAGCTCGCCCGCTACGCGGATCCACTCACCATCCTTGAATGCCGTGAGCTCTGCCTTCGGGTTTGCATGCAGCTGCTTGGAAACATCCTTCACCTTTCCGGTCTGGATGTAGAGTCTGCCCTCGTAGATATGCGCGGTGCCGAACGGGCGTACGCGCGGCTGATCGCCCTCTGTGGTTGCCAGGTAGTAGGTGCCTGCATCCTGCAGGAATTTCTCTACGCGCTCAATGCCGCTGTAGGTTACCGGCTTCACCTTTGCGATGTCGATCAGGGTCAGCTCCTTCGCGCGGTTTTCAAGGCTGGTTGCCAGGGCTGCTGCGGTGTCAAGGCTTGTGAGCACATGCACGCCGGTCTCGATGGCGTTACGGCGGATGACAAATCCGTCGCGGCTTCTCTCTGCGCCCTGCTGCGGAATATCGATGACCAAATCGATCTCATGACCCAGGATCAGGTCCATGATGTTCGGGGATTCCTGCTCAAGCTTGCGCACGGTCAGGGCCTTCACGCCGTTCTCATTTAAGTACTTCGCGGTGCCGCGGGTGGCAAAGATCTTGTAGCCGACGTTCTGGAAGCGTTTTGCGATCGGAACCACGTTTTCCTTCTCGGAATCGCGGACGGTGATAATCATGTTTTTGTGCTTCGGCAGCTTCAGTCCTGCGCCCTCAAAGGCCTTGTACAGTGCCTCGTTGAAGGTATTTGCGATACCCAGACACTCACCGGTGGATTTCATCTCCGGTCCAAGGCTGATATCCGCGCCGCGGATCTTCTCAAAGGAGAATACCGGCATCTTGATGGCGATGTAGTCTGCCTTCTTCTGCAGACCCGGCTCGTAGCCAAGCTCCTTTAAGGTATGTCCACAGATCACCTGAGTTGCCAGCGGTACGATCGGGATTCCGGTTACCTTGCTGATGTACGGCACGGTTCTGGAGGAACGTGGGTTTACCTCGATGATGTAAACCTCGCCGTCTGACACGATGAACTGGATGTTGATCATGCCCCTGACATGAAGGGCCCGGGCCAGCTTTTCGGTGTAATCTACAAGCTTTGCCTCGACCGCGGGTGTGATGCTCGGTGCCGGGTATACGGAGATACTGTCGCCAGAGTGAACGCCGGTGCGCTCAATGTGCTCCATGATACCAGGGATCAGGATGTCGGTACCGTCACATACGGCATCGACCTCGATCTCCTTACCGACAATGTATTTGTCGACGAGGATCGGATGATCCTGGGCGATCTGGTTGATGATGCCGATGAACTCGTCAATATCGTTGTCGCTGATGCAGATCTGCATGCCCTGGCCGCCCAGAACGTAGGACGGTCTTACCAGAACCGGATAGCCCAGGTCGTTGGCTGCCTTCTTTGCCTCTTCCGCGGTGAATACAGTATGGCCTGCCGGTCTCGGGATCTGGCATTTTTCCAGGATCTCATCAAAGAGCTCACGGTCCTCGGCTGCATCCACATCCTCTGCCGCGGTACCAAGGATCGGCACGCCCATCTTCATGAGGGATTCAGTCAGCTTGATCGCGGTCTGTCCGCCGAACTGTACAACTGCGCCGTCCGGCTTTTCAATGTCGACGATGCTTTCCACATCCTCCGGGGTCAGCGGCTCAAAATACAGCTTATCCGCGATATCGAAGTCGGTACTTACGGTCTCCGGGTTGTTGTTGACGATGATGGTCTCATAGCCTTCCTTGGAAAAGGCCCAGGTGCTGTGTACGGAACAGAAGTCGAACTCGATACCCTGGCCGATACGAATCGGGCCGGAGCCGAGAACCAGAACCTTTTTCTTTGCATGCTCCTCTTCTACCTCGCTGATGCCGTCAAAGCAGGAGTAGTAATACGGTGTCTCAGCCGCGAACTCTGCCGCGCAGGTATCTACCATCTTGTAAGCGGCGCGGATATTGTTTGCATGGCGCATGGACTTGATCTCATCCTGGCTCACGCCGGTCAGTCTGGAAATGACATTGTCCGGGAACTCGATGCGCTTTGCTTCCTTTAAGAGCTCCGGAGTCAGCGGGCCGTTCTTTAAGGCATTCTCCATCTCCACGATGATGGCCAGCTTGTCAATAAACCAGTGGTCGATCTTGGTGATGGCATGAATTTCTTCATAGGAAATGCCGCGGCGCAGCGCTTCCGCAATGACCCAGATACGGCGGTCATCGACTACGTGCAGCTGATCGATCAGCTCGTCATGGCTCAGTCCGGTAAAGTCGTAGGAAAGCAGGCAATCTACATGCTGCTCCAGGGAACGGATAGCCTTCATGAGAGCGCCCTCGAAGTTGGTGCAGATGCTCATGACCTCACCGGTTGCCTTCATCTGGGTTCCCAGGGTACGCTTTGCGCTGATGAATTTATCGAACGGAAGTCTCGGCATCTTGACTACGCAGTAGTCTAACATCGGCTCGAAGCTTGCGTAGGTTTTCTTGGTAACGGCATTTTTGATCTCGTCGAGGGTGTAGCCCAGGGCGATCTTTGCTGCTACCTTTGCGATCGGGTATCCGGTTGCCTTGGAGGCCAGCGCGGAGGAACGGCTCACACGCGGGTTTACCTCGATAACACAGTACTCAAAGCTGGTCGGGTGCAGGGCGTACTGTACGTTGCAGCCGCCGGTGATGCCCAGCTCGCTGATGATGTTTAACGCGGAGGTACGCAGCATCTGGTACTCCTTGTCGCCCAGAGTCTGGGACGGAGCCACTACGATGCTGTCGCCGGTATGGACGCCGACCGGGTCCAGGTTTTCCATGTTGCAGACGGTGATCACGTTGCCTGCGCTGTCGCGCATTACCTCGTACTCGATCTCCTTCCAGCCTGCGATGCAGCGCTCTACCAGAACCTGACCTACACGAGAAAGACGCAGGCCGTTTTCCAGGATCTCACGGCACTGCTCCGGGTTCTCGGCAATACCGCCGCCGCTTCCGCCCAGGGTGTATGCCGGACGAAGCACGATCGGGTAACCGATCTTGTCTGCGATGCGCAGACCATCCTCTACGTTCTCGATGATGTCAGACGGAGCAACCGGCTCGCCGATCTTCTCCATGGTCTCCTTGAACATCTCACGGTCCTCGGCCTTTTTGATGGTCAGCGCGGTGGTACCGATGAGGCGGACGTTATTTTCTTTTAAGAAGCCTGCCTCCTCGAGCTCCATGGCAAGGTTTAAGCCTGCCTGGCCGCCCAGGGTCGGAAGCACGCTGTCCGGTTTTTCTTTTTTGATGAGCTGTTCTACCACTTCCAGGGTCAGCGGCTCAATGTATACGCGGTCTGCAATGTCTTTATCGGTCATAATGGTTGCCGGGTTGGAGTTTAACAGAACAACCTCGATGCCCTCTTCCTTTAAGGAACGGCAGGCCTGGGTTCCGGCGTAGTCAAATTCAGCTGCCTGGCCGATGACGATCGGGCCGGAGCCAAGCACGAGTACTTTCTTAATATCAGGATTCTTTGGCATTAGTGATTTCCTCCCATCATGTTAATAAAGCGGTCGAACAGGTAAGCGGAGTCCTGCGGTCCCGGGCAGGCTTCCGGATGGTACTGCACGGTGAAGATGTTCTTTCCGACGTATTTGAGGCCTTCGTTGGTTCCGTCGTTGACATTGGTGAATGCCGGTACGGCAACGGCCGGGTCCAGGCTCTCCGGATCCACTGCGTAGCCGTGGTTCTGGGATGAGATGATGGCGCGTCCGGTCTCTGCATCCTTAACCGGATGGTTGCCGCCGCGGTGGCCGTATTTTAATTTGAAGGTGTCGGCTCCGGTTGCCAGTGCCATAAGCTGGTGTCCAAGGCAGATTGCAAAGATCGGCACATCGGACTCGTACAGCTTGCGGATTTCTTTGATGATCTCAACGTTTTCCTTCGGATCTCCCGGGCCGTTGGACAGCATGATGCCATCCGGGCTGGATGCGAGGATTTCTTCTGCAGTTGTATCACAGGGATAAATGGTGACTTCGCAGCCACGCTGTGCCAGGGAACGGGCGATGTTGCGCTTTGCTCCAAGATCGAGAAGCGCTACTTTTTTGATCGGCTTCTCAAATGCATCGGACGCCGGAAGGATATACTTTTCTTTGCAGGAGGTTTTCTTAACCACTCCGGTCACGGTGTATGCATGCATGCGGGCGATTGGGTCGGTCAAATCATCATACTCTCTGGTGGTGATCATGCCGTTCATGGTGCCCTTCTCACGTAAAATCTTGGTGAGCGCACGGGTATCTACGCCGCTAATTCCCGGGATGTCATATTTCTCGAGGAAATTCTGAATGGTATCCTCACTGCGGAAATTGCTTGGAATGCGGGACAGCTCGCGGACAATATATCCGTCCGGCCATGGTCTGTCAGACTCCATATCCTCATAACAAATACCATAGTTGCCGATCAGCGGGTAAGTCATAACGACGGCCTGTCCTGCGTAAGACGGGTCGGTCAGAACCTCCAGATAACCGGTCATAGAGGTATTGAATACGATTTCGCTGATGACCTCGCGGGTAGAACCGATGCTGGTTCCCTCGAACACGGTGCCATCTTCCAGAATAAGAAATGCTTTCATGGGGGAGTACCTATCCTTTCTTTCATCCGTATTATTTATAGGTTGATTTTTGGGGGACTCGCAAGGAATTGCATCACAATATTGTATACACTGACGTCCGCCCAAATTGATAGAATTATACATGATATACCAATGTTATGCAAGCTGATTTATTTTTATACTTTCTTATTTTTTGTTATGGCAGTTTTGTGATTTTTTCCGTCACAGCGCACCTTTTTCTATTTCTTCGCATATCCTGTCATGATAAGCGATTTTTCATTTTTAAGGAGTCCTCCTATGCCCGCAAGCATCCGCAGTATCCCGGGAAAGCTGTCCTCAAGCGGCCTTCTCCAGGTCTATGTTGTCAATGTCCAGAATAACTTTCCGATCCAGAACGCCAGAGTTATCATCACCCGTTCCGGTGAGCCTTCTGCTTCGCCGGAGCAGCTTACCACCAATGCCTCCGGCCAGACCGGGGAGGTCAGCCTTGCAGCGCCTCCGTTAGAATACAGTCTGCGCCCGGATGAAAACCGGCCCTATGCCGATTACAACATTACCGTGGAGGCACCGGGCTTTCGGTCGGCCACGATCGAAGGGACCGAGGTGCTGCCTGAGGTCACCGCCATCCAGCCGGTACGGCTGGAGCCGGAAAGCGACAGCATGCCCGAGGAGAATCCTATTGTGATCCCGGAGCATACCCTGTACGGCAGTTATCCGCCCAAGATCGCGGAGACCGAGATCCAGCCGGTTAAGGAAAGCGGCGAGATCGTGTTAAGCCGCGTGGTGGTCCCCCAGACCATCGTGGTCCATGACGGGCCGCCCACAGCAAATGCCAGGGATTATTACGTGCCCTACCGGGATTACATCAAAAATGTGGCCTCCAGCGAGATCTACGCCACCTGGCCCCAGGCTTCCATCACAGCCAATGTCCTGGCCATCATGAGTTTTACGCTGAATCGGGTCTACACAGAGCATTACAGGAACCGCGGCTATGACTTTACCATTACCTCCTCCACGGCCTTTGACCATAAGTGGATCCCCGGACGCAATATTTATGAAAGCATCTCCGTCATTGTGGATGAGATTTTTGACAACTACCTGTCCCGCCCGGGCGTACGCCAGCCCATCCTGACCCAGTACTGTGACGGCAGGCAGGTGCAGTGTCTGAATCGGGGCTGGATGACCCAGTGGGGCTCCTGCTCCCTGGGAGAGCGCGGCTACAGTCCCATTGAGATCCTGCGCCATTATTATGGGGACAGTCTGTATATTAACACGGCAGAGGAGATTGCCGGGATTCCGTCCTCCTGGCCCGGCTATGACTTAACGATCGGCGCCTCCGGCCAGAAGGTCCGGCAGCTTCAGGAGCAGCTGGATGCGATCGCCACAGTCTACACCGCCATCCCGCGCGTTGCGGCAGACGGCATCTACGGACCGGCCACCGCCGCTGCCGTGCGGGAGTTCCAGTCCATCTTCGGCCTGCCCCCGACCGGCGTCACGGATTTTGCGACGTGGTATAAGGTCTCGCATATCTATGTGGCCGTGTCAGGGATCGGAGAGCTGTATGGGGCATAAAGCAAAGGAGGACCCGGTATAACCGGATCCTCCTTAATGGATTTAATGATCTGTCACGATCAGACTTCCGAACAGCTCTGCCGGAACATATGCCTTCACAGCAATCCCGTCTGCCTGATATTCCTCGCTCAAAAGCTCACCGTACTTGCGGATGGTCTGGATCTTGCCTGCCTCCTGGTAGGAGAATACACGCTCCAGATAGACCTTCTGGCTGCGCAGGATCTGTTCTAACGTATCTAACAGTTCCGGCAGACCTGCTCCGGTCTTTGCGGAGATCTGTACCTGATAGTCAGACTGGAGATCTCTCGGGAACTCGCCGTCTTCCTTCTGATCGATCTTGTTGAACACGGTGACGATGATCTTGTCCTCCACCTTCAGCTCCCGCAGAGTCTCGTACACCACATGCATCTGCATATCCATGTTTGGATTGGAGCAATCCACCACATGCAGGATGATGTCACTGTACTTTGCTTCCTCCAGGGTACTCTTAAATGCCTCGATCAGATGATGCGGCAGCTTGCGGATAAAGCCGACCGTATCTGTCAGCATGATCTGCTGCCCGCTCTCCAGCTCCAGATTGCGGGTGGTGGGATCCAGGGTTGCGAAAAGCTTGTCCTCTGCCAGAATGCCTGCATCGGTCAGACGGTTTAACAGGGTAGATTTGCCCGCGTTGGTGTAGCCGACGATCGCTGCCACCGGAGTGTGGGCCTTCTCGCGCTGTTTGCGGATCACGTCACGGTGACGTTTTACCTCCTCCAGCTCCGATTTTAACTGTCCGATGCGCTCATGGATGAGACGGCGGTCCATCTCCAGCTTTTTCTCACCCGGTCCTCTGGTACCGATACCGCCGCCAAGACGGGACAGGGAGCTTCGCAGGCCCACCAGCCTTGCGGCGCGGTATTTTAACTGCGCCAGCTCTACCTGGATCTTACCTTCACTGGTGGTTGCGCGGGACGCGAAAATATCAAGAATGACCATAGTACGGTCCATGACCTTGGTATCCAGCGCATCCTCCAGGTTTCGAAGCTGCGCCGGAGAAAGCTCATCGTCACAGACTACGCCGGTGGCCTGAAGTTCCCAGATGCGTTCCCGGACTTCATCAATTTTTCCCTTGCCGAGATAAGTGCCGGGATGAATGCGCTCGCGGTTCTGGATCATTTTGTCTGCGGTAATGCCGCCTGCGGTCTTTACCAGCTCTTCCAGCTCGTCCAGGGAGGCACGGGTGTCGTCTTCATCGTCCGTGCTGACGGCAATGAGAATGACCCGCTCCTCCAGTTCTTTCATATCAAATAATTCTGCCATATATTTCTCCTAATGGTTGCCCTGACGGGTTTTTAAAAATGCCAGCTCCCGGGCTGCGTTTCCTTCTGCTGTGTATTTCTGGTCGTAGCTTTCCAGGATCTCCAGGGCTTTTTTGTAGTCGCCCTTATATTCCCAGGCCACCGCCTGATTAAAGGTCAGCTCTTCCCGTCCCACATCGTCTGCGCCCGCTTCTGCAAGACCGGTGTCGATGGTGCTTAAGGCTTCGTCATACTGACCGGCATTGATCTGATCCCTTGCGATGCGGCTGTATACCTGCCCCAGGATCACGCCAAGGCTCTTTGCGCGGTCATAATCTCCCGTCTCCAACAGGCAGAGGGAAAGGCCGGTCTTACAGGCTTCATTGCTCTCATCCTTTGCGTAAAGCGTCTCGTAGGAGGCAAGCGCAGACTGATAATCTCCGCTTCTGTACTGAGCCTCTGCCCGGTATAAAAGCATCTGGCTTTCAAAGGCACCGATGCGGCCATGAGCCAGCGCAATGGCGTCATCAAAGGCTGTGACAGCCTGGGCATAATCCTGGCTTTCCAGATACGCAAGGCCCTGCTCTGCATATTCCTGACGCTGCCCGCGAAGCCATGCCTGGCGTGCGCCGCAGGCTCCGCCTCCGGCAAGCAGCACCACGGCTACAAAAGCAGCCATCATCCGGCGGCGGCGCCTTATGCGCTGTCTGCGGCGACGTGCGATCTGCCTTGCACGCACCGGAGAGTAGGCACTTGTGCGCCGTTCTGTGTTCTGTCTCTTCTCCATGTTCCTTACCTTCTTCCGGTACTTCCGATACCGCCCCGGTCCTCATGATCCAGGGAATCGGTTTCTTCGAATAAGATAGCAGGCTGATGCTCCATAATGCGGAACTGGCAGATGCGGTCTCCCCTGCTGATCTTTGTGTCGCGGAGCGCATAGGCCGGGAAGAACCACTGGTCGTTGTCTCCGCAGTAGCTTTCATCGATGACTCCCATATGGTTGGTCTGGATGATACCGAAGTTTTTGTAGGTGCTGCTTCGCGGAACCACGTGGGCCTCATAGCCCTTTGGCAGCTCCATGGCAACGCCAAGCGGCACCAGCTTAAACTCACCGGCCTTCAGCTCTACATCCTCTGCTGCCCGAAGGTCAATCCAGTCGGATTTACCGTCAATATAGGTTAATTTTTCCATATCGTCGTGAAAATATTTAATTCTGATCTTCTGCATGCTCTGATTCCTCTTTTTCTTCGTATTCTTCTATATCTTCATTGCGCTCTTTCAGCACTTCCCCGACTGCGTCTGACATAGAGACCGGATTGCTGCCATCTTCTTCCTGCGCGCCAAGCCTCATCTGCAGCTCCTCTTCTACCTCCTGGATGATTTCCTCCTCCTGTTCCGGGTTCATGGTAGGAAGATCCACCATGGAGCTGACGCCGAACCGGCGCAGAAACTCTTCTGTAGTCGCAAACAATGCCGGACGTCCCGGAGCGTCCAGTCTTCCCGCCTCATACACCAGTCCGTATTCCACCAGACGGTTTACCGCATGGTCGGAATTGACACCGCGGATCTTGCCGATCTCCATCTTGGTCACCGGCTGCCGGTAGGCGATAATGGACAGCGTCTCCATGATGACGTCTGTCAGCACATGCTTTTTCGGGGCTGCCGCCACCCGGATCAGGTTCTCATAATAATCTGCGCAGGTGCACATCTGGTAGGCGTTTTCCAGCTCCAGAATCCGCATGCCGCGCTTTTCTTCCTCGCAGCGCTTCTGCAGATGTAAAACCACGCGCTTCGCAATCTCTTCGCTCTGGCCGATAGCCACAGCCAGCTGTTTTAGCTCCACAGATCTGCCCATGGTAAACAGAACCGCTTCGATGATTGCTTCCCATTCCTTTTCATCATATAAATTGCCCATATCTTCTATCCGTTACTGAAAACTTATAAAAAGTTATAAACTTCCATGTTTCATTCCTACTTCAACGAGTATGCTTTTGATAATATAAATATCTATCTACTCACAGGTTCTTGTACTCTCCATAGGCGTAAATTCCGGACTAACGTATCCGTACATATTTGCATTAACGTTTCAGTGTTAGCTTGCAAATCGTTCTCCATAAGCCTTGAGATTTATAGATGCCTGGAAATCTCTGTCAATCATATTCCCACATTCACATCTATAAACCCTGTCAGATAACTTCAAATCTTTTTTGATGTTTCCACAGCAGCTACAAAGCTTTGATGATGGATAAAACCGATCAGCCACAATAAGCTGAATCCCTTTATCATTGCATTTGTATTCAAGCTGTTTTCTAAACCAAAAAAATCCTTGTTCCTGTACTGCTTTGGATAAATGTCTATTTTTCATCATTCCGCTGATATTCAGATTTTCAATACAAATAAATCTTGGCTTTCGATTTACGATCTCAGATATGGTCTGATTCAAATAGTTTTTACGGATGTTTGTTAATCTGTGATTTCGTTTTAATAAAAGTTTTTCCTTTTTGATTACATTATTTGTTTTACAGTAACTTTCCCCTTTCTTATTTTTCTCGTAAGAACGAGAGATACTACGCTGTAATCTGCGTTTCTGTTTTTCTAGTTTCTTTACTTTCTGACTCTTATTGATGTTCTTATACTTAACGGCATCAGAGCAGACTGCCAAATCTTTAATTCCTAAGTCTATACCGACTCCATCATCATTAAGTATTTCCTTGCAATCAGGAAATTCCACACATACACTGATCCACCAGTTCAAGCCGTCAAAGGATATTCTCGGATTCATATATTTAGCATCTGTCGGAATGCGTCCATGTTCTGCAAGTTTTACCCAATTCAATTTTTGCTTATTTGCTTTTCTACTGGAAGAAAAACCTTCAAATTTAACGTGGGTATTGCTGAATTGTATCTTAACGTTGTCCTGATAGAACTTCGGCATTGATCTCTTTCTGGACTTGAATCTTGGGAATTTTTGCAAACCTTTGAAAAAATTCTTATACGCAGTGCAGGCATCTTTGATTGCCTGTTTGGTTACATTATTTGAAATATTTAATAACCATGCGTATTCATCAGAATGTCTAAGCTTTGTAAATTCTTTTCTGAGTTCTGAATCTGAAATGAATTTGCCACCTTTTTCGTAGCTTTCTTTTTCCCTGACCAAAGCCCAGTTATAAGCAAATCTTGAAGCTCCTGCGTACTGAAACATCTTAGTTTTCTGTACGTTGTTTGGTATCAACATTACTTTTATGGCTTTTACCATCTGTTTCCTCCTGTATCAATTCTCGGATAAGTTTCTTAGCTTTGTTCGCTCGTTTTCCTTGTAATTTGCAACTGAATACTGTGATTATTTGAACCAAATCTTCAACAAGTTCCTGCTGTTCAGATTTTTCAGTATTATCAATAATCTCAATCTCACAATTATAAAGTGAAGCAATATATTCTATCAACTCAAAACCAAATCGCAATAGCCTATCTTTATATAAAACAACAACCTTTTCAACCTGATTTTGAGAGATTCGTCTGATCAATTCCTGAAGCCCTTTTTTCTTATAATTGATTCCAGAACCGATATCACTTATTATCTCAAACGGCTGCCCTTTTGCTAGAAGATATGTCTTGACATTATCAATCTGTCGTTCCAAATCATCTTTTTGTTTATAGCTGGAAACGCGACAATATCCAATTGTAATGCGATTTTTAGGCTTTACATTTATTACTTGGTTGAGTTGTTCATCGGAATAATATCTATAGCCACTGACTGCAGTATGATGCGGATGAAGTTTTCCATTGGCATCCCAATTTCGTAATGTCTGAGCAGATACGCCTATAATTTTTGAAAATTCATGTATAGAATAATATTTACTCAAAGTATCAACTCCTTTCAATAAAATTCCACTCTAATATCTTATAAAACTCAACACCAAATTATATGATTTTATAATTTATATTTAACTGTTAACCACCTTCCAGGCCGCTTAAGTCTTCCAGCTCCAGCTCGCCCTCTTCGCCTTCCTGTTCCAGTGTCTCGATCCACATATCATCAAAGGTATACTCCTGGGTCAGATGGATCTTGCCGATCTTCATCAGCTCCAGAATGGCCAGAAACGCAACGACCACTTCTACCTTATCTGCCTGCCGCTCCAGCATCTGCCGGAAGCTGAATTTCCGGTGCTTTCTGGCGTAATGCATGACATCCATGATCTTGGCTTCCAGACTGACAGGCTCCCGCCTGATGGTTCCGAATTTGCTTCGGATCGGGTCAACCTTTTCCTTCTGGCGACGCATGATGGAATCAAAGATCCGCTGCAGCTTTGCCAGGGTCAGGCCGTCTAACAGCTGGTCCAGATCCACCGGCGGCTCGTACTTTGCAACCTCTTTCGGCACGGTCGGCACTTTAAACAGCACATCTCCCGCCGCGTCTTCCATATCGGCCAGTTCCTGTGCCATAAGCTTGTATTTTTTGTATTCCAGGAGCCTTGCCACCAGCTCTGCTCTCGGGTCTTCCTCTTCCCCTTCTTCTGTTTCCGGTACCGGAAGCAGCATGCGGGATTTGATATCCAGCAGCGTGGCTGCCATGACCAGGAAATCGCTGACAATGTTTAAGTCTTCTTTTTCCATCTGGTTCACATAGTCCAGATACTGCTTTGTGATCTCCACGATGGGGATATCGTAAATATCTACTTTATTTTTTTCGATCAGGTGTAAAAGAAGGTCCAGCGGGCCTTCAAACTTTTCCAGCTTATATGAAATTGCCATGTTCTGTTCCCAAATTCCTCCCGGATCCGGCTGTTCTTTTGATACTCACGCCTGCCTTCCGGCAGACGGACACGTATGTTACAGTATAACAAAAAACCCCTGTTCTGTAAACAGAGGTTAATCTTCTTCCTCATCGGTTTTTGGCAAAAGCCGCACTACCATAAGCTGCGGACGGTTGCAGAAACGGATATTGATGGAGTGGGTGCCGAGGCCGCGCCCTACAATCATGTGCTTTCCGTCCTTTTCAAACTCGCCGGCACAATACGGATGGAAAAACTGGTACTGCGGAGTCATAACACCGCCTACAAACGGAAGACGGATGGTTCCGCCATGGAAATGGCCGGACAGGGTCAGGTCTGCCCCCCAGTCCGCGTACTGTTCAAAATAAAGCGGCGAATGGGCCAGGAGGATCTGAAACCGGCTGTCATCCGCCGGACCAAGGTGACGTTCCAGATACTCTGCGGTCATGCGTGCCGGAACGAAATCCCGGTAACAGCCGGAATCGAGGTTCAGGCCGCTGATGCGGATCTCTTCGCTCAGATTGACCGACCGGTCTGACAGATACGAAATGTTCCGCTGCTTCAGGATCCGGCGGAACTCCCGGTACATTTCCCCGTAGGTCTTGTATTCCCGCCCCAGACGCTGCTCGTGATTGCCGTTCCCGTAATATATGCGGAAGGGCTTTCCGGAATTTTCCCCGGTTGTCTGGGTCTGCACCTGACACAGGCCATCCAGGAAGCGTCTGGTGACCTCCAGACTGGCCTTTCCCGGCTTTGCTACCATGATGTCACCGCCGATCAGGATCAGGTCAGGACGGATGGTCCGGATGGAACCAAGCAGCTGGCTGTTTGCCTCGCCGAATTCTTTATCATGCAGGTCCGTCAGAAACACCAGTGTCCTCGGATTGCGGATTTTTTCAGAGTAAATACTGGTTTCCTCCACTACAAAATGCCTGCGCTCATATCCGGAGCGGACCAGGCCGACAGCTGCCGCGGCAGCACCTCCGGCCACAAGGGCTGAGAGGATTTTCATTTCTGTATTCAAAATGTGTTCGAACCTTTCTGTCAGATTTTTCCTGCGTCATGCAATGCAAATCCATAGTCCAGCATGGCTCTGGTATCTGTATAATGGGTACCCTTTGCCTTCATGACTACCGCGATCAGACGCACGCCGTCCCGCTCCACGGCTGTTACCAGCGTGTTTCCGGCCTTGGAGGTATAGCCGGTCTTTCCGCCGATGATGCCCTCATAATAGCGGGAGTCCGTTTTATACATCATCTTGTGGCCCATGGTAATGGTGCGGGCTGCGGCATTTTTGATGGCCGGGAACTGGTAGGACGTAGTAGTATCGATCTTGCGGAAGGTATCATTGGCTACCGCCGCCCTGAGGATCAGGGCCATATCGTAGGGTGTTGTTTTATGATTTTCGTTGTTTAAACCATGCGGATTTGCAAAATGTGTGTTTTTGCAGCCCAGCTCCTTCGCCTTTGCATTCATCAGCTCCGCAAAGGCGCTGACACTGCCGGATACATGCTCCGCCAGGCCGTTCCCGATCTCATTGGCTGATTTCAGTAAAAGGCCATACAGCGACTGTTCCACGGTCAGCTGGTCGCCGGCAGACACACCAAGCGCCACCGCGCCGGATTCGAGATTGGTCGTGGCAGTCTCTGAAAATGTGACGGTTTCATTCAGATTGCAATGTTCCAGAACGACCAGGGCCGTCATGACCTTGGTGATGCTGGCCGGATAAAACTGCTGATCCTGGTTTTTTCCGTAAAGGACCTCACCGGTTGCCGCGTTTAACAGTACAGCGCCCTCGGCCGCAACCTCCGGCTGACTGATGTCTGCCGCGGAAGCCGTTGACTGCGTGCTGTCTGCTGCCGCAGTAGATGGCTGCGGTGCCGGAGTCGGACTGTCGGAGGCTGCGTGGCTTCCCGCCGTGACTACGTGGGCCGGGGTACTCAAAACCGCGGGGGCAGCTTTCGTTGTGGCTGTCGTCGTGTTCTCCGGTGCCGCTGTCACCGTGCTCTCCGTTGTGGCTTCCGCCGCGGTGGTCTCTGCTGCCGTCTCGCCTGGTGCTTTTCCTACTACCACGGTTCCTGCCGCATAGGCACTTACAGCCTGGGAAAGAGCCAGGGCCAGGCCCAGACCGGCTATCTGTATTTTATTTTTATGCTTCATGCAAGTATTTCTCCTGTATTATTTGTATTCGTTTGTAACTGTTCAGTCCCTTCACAGTTACGTTCGATTTATTATAGCATGGATTTATTTTATGAAACATGACAACTTTCTTAAACTTGTCATCAGATTTCTTAAATTGTTACTGTTCACGCGTTGCGCAAACAGCAACGGATTTTGCCGATGCTTCGCATTCCAAATCGGCAAAATCTGCTGCCACCACGATATCATACGGCATTTTCAGTTCAGAAAATGCCTACCCGTGTACAGCAACCTTAAATTACCGCGTTTTTCTGCAGCCAGTCACGGAAGCATCTGCTTCTGAAATCACTCACTCTTCCATAAATATAGAAGGAAGATGTTCTGACCGGAGAATCTTATGCAATTCTTTCCCCATCCAAAACGTATGATCTGCAAAAAGCTGGCCGCAGCCACCGCGCTGTTCCTGTGCGCGTTTTTTGCCGGAAATGTCCTGGCCCACACCGTTTCCTCCCTTCGCAACCGGGAAGCCCTCCCAGCTTCTGCCTCCTGCGATAACTGGGGTCTCAGCTTTCAGCAGGAGGGGAAACCTCCTGTAGCCAATGCCACATCGGATTACTTAAAGCAGTTCCAGGCCCACTACATTGCGGATACCACCGATCCTGTCATTTACCTGACCTTCGATGCCGGCTACGAAAACGGAAACACCGCCGCGATTCTGGATGCCCTGAAAAAGCATCACGCGCCGGCGGCCTTCTTCCTGGTGGGAAACTATCTGGAAACAAGCCCGGAGCTGGTAAAGCGCATGGTGGCAGAAGGACACACGGTCGGCAATCACACCTGGCACCATCCGGACATGTCTAAAATTGCGGATCAGGCCTCTTTTTCGGAAGAGCTTTCAAAGCTGGAGCAGAAGTACCGGGAAGTCACCGGACAGACCATGAAAAAGTATTACCGGCCGCCCCAGGGAAAATACAGTGAAGCCAATTTAAAAATGGCAAAGGACATGGGATACCACACCTTTTTCTGGAGCCTGGCCTACGTGGACTGGTATGAAAACAAGCAGCCCACCCACGAGGAAGCCTTCAAAAAGCTCCTGGGCCGCATACACCCCGGTGCGATCGTGCTGCTCCACAGCACCTCAAAAACCAACGGAGAAATATTAGATGAGCTTCTGACAAAATGGGAGGAGATGGGATTCCGGTTTGGTTCCCTGGATGAACTAACCGGCAATGCATGAACCGCTGGGAAGCCGCTGGCATTTTCCGGTCATCCATGTTATGATATTCCTAAGAAAAGGAGGGTTTTTATCATGCATGCATTTACATATCATTGCCCGACCGAAATTGTCTTCGGAAAAGATACCCAGCTTCAGTTAGCAGAGCAGATCCGCAAACACGGCGGAAGCCGTGCGCTTCTTGTCTACGGAAGCGGGAGCATTGAGCGAAGCGGGCTGCTCAGCCAGCTCTGTGAGCTCCTGTCCGAAAACCAGATCCCCTATGAGCTCTTTGGCGGTGTCAGGGCCAACCCGACCCTGGAGCACGCCAGAGAAGGCGTAAAGCTCGCCCTGAAATCCGGTGCTGATTTCGTGATCGGCGCCGGCGGCGGTTCCGTGATCGATACCGCCAAGGCCATTGCCATCGGCGCGGCCAATGCCCCGACCGACATCTGGGAATTCTGGACCCGGGAAAAGACTCCGCACCGCGCGCTTCCGGTCGGCGCTGTTCTGACCATTTCAGCTGCTGGAAGTGAATCCAGCGACTCTGCGATTCTGACAAACCTTGCCACCGGAGAAAAACGTGGTTTAGGCACGGAGCTGAACCGCCCGCGCTTTGCCATCATGAACCCGGAGCTGACCATGACACTGCCGCCGTACCAGGTAGCCTGTGGCGTGACCGATATCATGATGCACACCATGGACCGGTATTTCAATCCTTATGAAAATGAGCTGACCGATGCCATCGCAGAAGCGCTTCTGCGTACCGTCATTGCCAAGGGCCGCATTGCTGTACAGGATCCAAAGGACTATGATTCCATGAGTGAACTGATGTGGGCCGGCTCTCTCTCCCACAACGGACTGACCGGACTCGGCGGCGTGAAGGATTTCGCCGTACATCAGCTGGGACACGAGCTGTCCGCCATGTTTGATACCGCCCACGGAGCTTCCCTGGCCACCGTCTGGGGTGCCTGGGCGAAGGCTGTGTACCGTACAAAGCCATCCCGGTTTGCACGCTTTGCGCGAAATGTCTGGGGAGTCACCGAAGCTGATGAGGAAAAAGCCGCTCTGGAGGGCATGAAAAAGACCGTTGCCTTCTTCCGCTCCATCGGCATGCCAACCTCCATGGAGGAAAACAAGGACATTGGCCTCCAGGATGATGTCACCCTTCACGACCTCGCCTACCGCTGCACCTACCACCGGACGCGGAGCATCGGAGCGTTCCGTGTTCTTGGAGAGGAAGAGATTTACCAGATTTATAAAGCAGCAGATCACACGGAAAAATTCGCATAAAAAAGAAACAGGGCCTGGAAGCCGCCGACGGCGACTTCCAGGCCCTTCGTTATGAATGCTAGTCTGTTCAGATCATCCCATCCCGGATCACATCATGATCCCGCAGGACCTTCTCGATCACAGTTCCTTTGAGTTTCTTTAAGAGCGGTTTCTTTAACATATTGAGCGGTCCCGGAAGCTCCATCTCCAGCGGGGACCTGCCATCCATCAGCTTCACGGTGCTGTCTAAGAGGTTGCGGATATCGTAGACGCTGCCCCATACCTCCGGCACACCGCGGTCCACGCCGAGAAGACCGTATACGGACTCCATTGCGGTACGGACGGAATACTCGGTGGTAAAGATGGTGTCACGCGGAGTCTCGGCAAACTGACCAAGGAATGCGAAGTTTACGCTGCCATCCGGAATGACATCCGGGCGGTCGCCTTTGCGTCTCGGCATAAAGAATGCTGTAATATACGGCATCATGGTCGGAACACAGACTGCGTGATTTTCTGCCAGCTCGTCAATCTCTTCCACCGGAACGCCCAGATGATACAGCCATTCCGCTGTGATTTCCTTACCGGTGCATTCCTTCATCGGCTTCTTGATGTAATCGCCCGGCACATCGGTAAAGAGACTGTATACCCAGACGCAGACATCTTCCTTCTTCTGGGTCTTAAACTGGCCCTGACGATTGATGGTCCAGCTTAACAGCCATTTGGAATCCTGACAGCTGACGATACCACCGGTTACCACGCGGCCGCTTCTCGGATCGCGCTTGCAGATCTTCTGGATATAGGAAATGATCTTGTCATCGGAGGTGGTGACGGTTGCGGACTCCCAGTTGGTCTTTTCGGTATCGGAGCAGAACTTCTCCGGATGTCCGAAGGACTCATGCTGCTTTGCGATGTTCTTCCAGAGCTCCCAGCAGCCGCTGACACGTTTCTCCGCGTCTCCCACCGGCGCGTGGTTCTGGTCACCGTAGATGGTGCCCTCGGTACAGCTTCCGTTGGTAACAAATACCAGATCCTTCTCGGTTAACGGGATCTCGGTCTCCACGCCATTTACGGTGCAGATGATCTTCTTCGCAGTCTTCTTCGCGCCTTCAATATCGAACAGCACGTTGGTCACGCGGGTGTTGAACTGGAACTGAACGCCTGCGTTCTCCAGATATTTCTGCATCGGCAGGATCAGGGAATCGTACTGGTTGTACTTGGTGAACTTCAGTGCGGAGAAATCCGGAAGTCCGCCGATATGATGGATAAATCGCTGGAAGTACAGCTTCATCTCCAGGGCGCTGTGCCAGGTTTCAAAGGCAAACATGGTGCGCCAGTACAGCCAGAAGGTGGAACCGAATACTTCGTCATCGAAGATATCTTCGATCTTCTTGTCGTAGAGGTCCTCATCCCGGGTGAAGAACAGCTTCATGATCTCCATGCAGCCTTTCTGGCTCAAGTTGAACTTGCCGTCTGTATGGGCATCCTCTCCGCGGTTTTTCGTTGCGCGGCAGAGGGAATAGTTCGGGTCATGCTTGTTCAGCCAGTAATACTCGTCCAGTACGGAAGCTCCCGGTATCTCCAGAGACGGAATACTGTGGAACAGATCCCACAGGCACTCGAAATGGTCTTCCATCTCACGGCCGCCACGCATAACATAGCCGCGGAGCGGATCTTCAATGCCGTCGCATGCGCCGCCCGCAATGTCCATGGCCTCCAGAATGTGAATGTGCCCGCCCTTCATCTGTCCGTCGCGGACTAAAAAGCAGGCTGCTGCCAGGGCAGCCAGGCCGCTTCCCACGATGTAGGCTGATTTGTCATCCACGCCCTCCGGCTTTTCCGGGTGGGCAAATGCCTCGTAGTTGCCGTTGGAATAATAGATACCCTTGCTGTTTTTTGCCTGTTTGCCCCGCTCGGTGTTGCGAAACTCTTTTAATTCCTTCTCGCGCTGCGCTTTTGCCTCCGGATCTGCTGATTTCATTCGGTTTTTTTTCATCAGCACGCTTCCGGCACCGACTGCTAACAGTGATGCTGCCCCAAGTTTTGCAAGTTTCTTGTTCATGTCAGTCTTCTCCTTCCTATTGAAAAACATATATTTGTAAGCATGTATGATTTTCTGTCAAGTATTCCCAAACCCCTCCGGCCTTATTCAGGCTTTGAGCACTGCTGAAACTGCAGGCCGTAAACGTCCCGCCAGCATGACCGCCAGCACACAGAGCATCAGGTCCGGCAGCATGGTCGGCAGACAGTAAACGCCAACGATCACGCCCATTCCCACCGGCGTCCGGGATGCCATCAGATGTGTGATCAGGTAAAAATAAAGGATCCCCGTTCCGTAGTAGAGCACAAACCCGACCAGCGTGGTGAAAAAACAGGTGATGGATTTTGCCGGCCGGAGCTTTTCACATAAAAAGCCGATCACCCACGCTGCCAGGAGAAAGCCCAGCAGAAAGCCAAAGGTCGGCCGCAGCAGATAAGCAGGGCCGCCGCCCCGCGCAAAGATCGGAAAGCCGATGAGACCGGTGATCAGATAAACCGCGACGCTGCGAAATGCGCGCTTCGAACCAAGAAGCAGACCAGCCAGCAGCACAAACAGCCACTGCAGGGTAAAGTTCATGGTATCCGCGCCCACCGGGATCACGATTTTTATAAAAGCGCCCACGGCGATCAGAGCCGTAAATAAGCCGCAGACTGCCACATCCTGGGTAATGCTCCGGGAGGAACTGCGGGATGTTATGATTTTATCTTTCATTCGCATTTTTCATTCCTTTTATAAATATTCACGGACCATTATAACCGTTTTCCTGCAATAAAACAAGAAAAAAGCCTATTCCGGTTTTTCGCAGGTAAAGGTCCGGATCTCTGTTTTCCGATTGAACCATCCCGGCATCCAGATCATCAGATGTGCTTTAAACTCCAGCGTGTCACTGGCATGGACAAAGGGCTCTTCCCGAAGGACAACAGACCGGATCCCCTTTTCTTCCAGGGCCTGCTGCCCTGCCACTGCCGCCTTCATGATCTGTGCATACCGGGCATCCCGCTCCGGTCCAAAGCTCCGGCAGGGATGGACAGCCGATGCCTGCTTCAGCTTCTCTGTCAGCAGATCCACAACCTTTGCGTGCTTCTTCCGGTGCAAAAGTACAGCAATGTACTTTGTCATCCACCTGCCGGAATGTTTTCCGTAAAGCTCCAGCGCGCGAAGGAACGACGCATCTGCGGCTTCCTTTGCCAGATCCGTCATAACCTCCAGAGCCTCCGGCGCCAGCTGCCAGCCATCCTCCCGGTCCGGAAGATACTGGGGCGGCACAGAAGGGTAGCTGGTAAAGTTTAACGGTGGAAATTTCGCCAGCCACGCAAGCTTCTGTTCCGTTTCACTGCAGCAGTCCTCGCCCATGTACTCGTATTTGTCCCACAAAATAGCAATGCGGTATTCGAGCTGCCGCAGATATTCATAACCCTTTACCCAGAAATGGCCGATCTCGCCATAGTTATAAAGCTCATATTCCAGCTCCAGCTTTTCAAAAAAAATGGTAAATACATTGTGACCCTGATGCACCACCAGGGAGGAGCGCTCTTCATTGCGGTCCAGCCGGGTTCCCAGTTCTCCGCTGTAGTCCGGCAGATATTCTCCCGTGATCCGCGCATTCCGAAAGGTCAGAAAACACTCCACCGCATCGTTCATCAGATACACCAGACGGATATCCTGCGGCGTATGAAATCCGTTTTCACCCTCCAGAAGCTCAAACTGATTCTGCTCTCCCAGTATTTCCAGCATCCGATATACGTTCATAACTATTCCTTCTCTCCCTCATTCGCTTCTTCCATATTTACATCCGGTTCCGGTGCTGACGCCGGTTCTTCCGTATAGCGAATCCGCAGGACCGCCTGGGACCAGTTTAAGCTCACATGAGGCGTTTTCCCCCGCTCCTTTCCGGCTTCCGTGATCTGTTCCAGCAGTTCCTCCAGAACCTGTCTGGTCAGATAGCCGCCACGCCAGTGGAATGTGAAAAGTTTTCCCTTCTTTGCTGCCTGCAGCGCCCGTTTTTTCACCTCCTCCAGCTTTGTGAAGGACAGCTTCTTTTCTTTATAGTAGAAATGATCTCCGTTCGTACAGGACGGCGCCGGGGCAATGAGCGGCTCGTGATCCCGGAAGATGTATTTGTCATCCAGATTAAAATAATCGTAGCGGATTTCCTCACCTGTCATACTGCATTTTCCAAGACTGTTGTCGAACGTGACATCCAGATGGTAATAAACTCCATCAATTCGGACAATATTCCAGGTATGCCGGTATTTGATGCCTTTTTCCGGGTTATTGCCGCAGATGGCGATCATGCACCAGAGTCCAAGTGCGTCACAGAGAACCTTCACCGCCTTGGCAATGCCCTCGCAGACGCCCACGCCCTGTCCCAGCGGACCTATGATCTCGTGAGAATAGGCTTTTTTTAATTTATCGTAGCGGACATTCTCACAGATAAAATCATGAATGTATTTTTCTTTTTCCCACTCAGAAAGTGTTCTGGCCGGTCGCGCCAGCTTCTCCACCCGGGATGCCATGGCCTTCTGGTGCTCCCGGACCTTGCCTTTATCAAACAAATACTCCGGCTTCATGATCAGGTTCGGCGAATCCTGATAGTGAAGGAAATGAAATCCCGATGCCCAGAACAATTCCGGGTGATCCAGCCGCAGCTGCAGAAATACTTCCGAAAGCTCCCTTGCATCTAAAAGAGGAAGCTGAAAACTGTCTGAAAGCTCTGTGAGGCCTGCCAGCATGCTGCGGTAAGCCGCCTGTTTCGGTTTCGTCATATGATCATAGTAATACGCTACAGCCATGTTGTCTCCACTTCTTTCATTTTCTTATCAGGAAACATTATATCATTATTTTCTGCTTTTCGCACCGAATTCTCAAAACATATCTGAAAGTGCTGACAAATCGGTAAAATGTGTTATAATCGGAAATAAAACGATACCAGATTTTTAATAAGCGAGGATACCAGATTATGCTGATTTATGACTTTTCCGGACGGGGAACACACCCCCTCTACGAATATCTTTACCACTGCCTGAAGGCAGACATCTTAAACGGGCGTATTCCTGCAGGCACTAAGCTGCCGTCCAAACGAGAGCTGGCTGCAGACAACCAGATCAGTGTGCGTACGGTCATAAATGCCTATGACCAGCTCCTGACGGAGGGCTATATCACCTCTGAGGAGAAGCGCGGTTACTTTGCCGCAAAGCTGGAAACCGCACCGGAACGCTCCTCTATTTCCGCCTGCTCCGTGTCTGCGCCGGAGCGGACCGCCGACCGGAACTTTGCTTCCGAAGACCCTGAACCGCTTTACAAAGAAGATACCTGGTATGCGGACTTTACCTCCAACAATACCATCTATGAGAAATTTCCTTTCTCCCTCTGGCGCAAGACCATGCGGGAGGTTTTGAGCGAATACGACCTGGAGCTGGTACAGCGGGCTCATTTTCTCGGTGTGCCGGCACTGCGAAAGGCTATTGCGGACTATCTGTACCGCTCCCGCGGCATGAATGTTTCACCGGAATGCATTGTCATCGGCGCCGGCATCGAATATCTCTATGAAAAGCTCATCAAGCTTTTGCCGGAGCACTCCGTTTATGGCGCGGAAAATCCCGGATACCGGAAGATTCCGCGTATTTACGAGGAATTCGGACTTCCATGGAAAAGCATTGAAATGGATGAATCCGGCGTCAGCATGGCCAGCCTGCGGGAAAGCGGCGCAAATGTTGTCCATGTTTCCCCGGAGCACCACTATCCGCTCGGGACTGTCACAACCGCCGGGCGGCGCCAGGAGCTGCTTTCCTGGGCGGCAGAGGCCGCGGACCGCTATATCATCGAGGATGATTATGACTGCGAGTTCCGCTACTCCACCAAGAGCATTCCTGCCCTGCAGAGCATGGATTTAAGCCACCGGGTCATCTACATGAACACCTTCAGCAAGAGCCTGGCTCCGGCTATCCGCATCAGCTATATGGTGCTTCCAAGGAAACTGATGGAGCACTATATCGCGCGTGCCAATTTCTACTCGAATTCTGCATCCAGCTGCGAGCAGTATGCCCTGGCGCGGTTTATCGAAAATGGCTCCTTCGAGCGGCATCTGAGCCGCCTGAAAAAATACTACCGTCAGGAGGGCGAGCGGCTTTTACGCATCATCAAGCAGAGCAGCCTGATTCCTTCCTCCCGCATCACCGGAGGCAGCTGCGGCACCCATCTTCTGGTGTATCTGGACACCTCGCTGACGGATGTGGAGATCCGCTGGGCAGCCAGAAGCAAAGGCATCAACCTTGCCTGTCTCTCGGAGTTCTGTACAGAAATCCGCCCGGAATATGAGCATGTACTGGTCTTAAACTACTGTGATCTAGATGAGCGGACACTGTCAGAGACCGTTCGGAGGCTAGGCAATATTTTCATCCAGTGGTAGTTACCGGCGCTTTGCTGCGCCGGGAAAAGCCATCCTCCGGGTTCTGTCATCTGGTATCTGAATCTTTTTCTATTCTGGTCGTTTTGTCAGCACCAAATCATTGCTATGATATTGCCATGTCAGACACACAGAAGCGGCACAAGGGTTCCCCCACCCAAACAGACAGCCTCCCTGTTGACACTCAAATAACAAAAAAGGAGCGTGTATCTCATGGCAACAACTTACTATTTTTTACCTACCAGAAACTTATTCGGTGAAGATTCCGTACAGGAGGCCGGCACCCTGATGCAGAGCCTTGGCGGAAAGAAGGCTCTGATCGTAACGGATTCCTTTCTTGCAGCCTCCGGTATGGCCGCTTCCATTCAGGAGATCCTGCAGAAAGCAGGAGTCCACAGTGTCGTTTTCGGCGGCGCAGAGCCAAACCCGAAGGATACCAACGTGGTGAGCGGACTGGAAGTGTTCCGGAAAGGAAACTGCGACTCCATCATCTCCCTGGGCGGCGGTTCTTCCCACGACTGCGCAAAGGCTATCGGTCTGGTTGCTTCCAACGGCGGAAATATCCGCGATTATGAGGGTGTGGATAAATCCACGAAACCGATGTGCCCGATGATCGCCATCAACACTACTGCCGGAACTGCTTCCGAGATCACACGTTTCTGCATCATCACCGATACCAGCCGTCATGTGAAAATGGCCATTGTGGACTGGCGCGTCACCCCGCAGATCGCGATCAATGACCCGAAGTTAATGGTCGGCATGCCGCCGTCACTGACTGCCGCAACCGGCATGGACGCTCTGACTCACGCGATCGAGGCTTACGTTTCCACCGATGCCAACCCGCTGACCGATGCCGCTGCCCTCATGGCCATCACCATGATCACCCAGTATCTGCCGAAGGCCGTTGCAAACGGCACCTACATGAAGGCCCGTGATAAAATGGCTTACGGCCAGTACCTGGCCGGCATTGCCTTCAACAATGCTTCCCTTGGCTATGTTCACGCTATGGCTCACCAGTTAGGCGGCTTCTACAACCTGCCCCACGGCGTCTGCAACGCGATTCTGCTTCCGCATGTAGAGGAATTCAACCTGATCGGCAACGCAAACCGTTTCCGCGATATCGCAAAGGCTATGGGCGAAAACATTGACGGTCTCTCAACGATGGATGCGGCAAGAAAAGCCATTGCTGCCATCCGCCAGATTTCCGAGCAGGTCGGAATCCCAAAGAACCTGCGCGAGCTGGGTGTCAAGGAGGAAGACTTCGGCATCATGGCAGAGAACGCCATGAAGGATGTATGCCAGCTTACCAACCCGAGAAAGGCAACCAGGGAACAGGTTATCGGCATCTTCAAAGCTGCTTATTAAAAATAAAAAATCACGCAAGCCTGGCCCCGCCGGGCTTTGCGGCGTTTGTGAAGGAGGACTCACCATGGGCATATACGCTGTCACCGGCGGCTCTCACGGAATCGGAGCCAAAACCGTAGAATTGCTGAAAAAGGAAGGACATGAGGTCATCAACATTGACCTGTTAAAGGGTGACATCACCGCAGATCTGGTGACTCTGGAGGGACGCCAGAAGGTCATTGATGAGCTGCATGCCCTGCACCCGGAGGGTCTTGACGGTCTCATCTTAAGTGCCGCCGTATCCGGCGCCTGCGGAAGCCTCACGAAAATCATCTCTCTAAACTACTTCGGTGCGGTATCTGTCATCAAAGGCACTTATGACCTGCTGGAGAAGAGGCACGGCAGCTGTGTCGCGGTTTCCTCCAACATCATCTCCCAGGATATTTCCCGCATGGACATTGCGGATCTGCTCAATAACAACGGTGATGATGAACACAAGATCCGCAGTCTGGTCTCCTCCCTGGATGCCTCCGACTTAAGTATCGGCAACAGCATCTATGCCGCCTCCAAATATGCCCTGGCTCGCTGGGTGCGCCGCCATTCCGCCTCCTACGCAGCCAACGGCGTCCGTATCAACGCGGTGGCTCCTGGCAACGTGGGAAGCGCCATGACAGCCACCATGTCCCACAGCGCCAGAGCTTCCTTAAATGCCCTGCCGATCCCGACCCGTTACGGCCAGGAAACCTTTATGGATCCGAAGGAGATCGCGCTGGCCATCGTATTTCTGGCTTCGGAAAAGGCCTGCGGCATCAACGGCATTGTCATGTTTGTGGACGGCGGAACAGATGCTCTGTTAAATACAGAAAAGGTTTATTAGAGGAGGACTGACGGATGCTGCCAATTGAAAAATACATTGATGCGATAGAAAACAAAGACTATGAGGGGCTGGGCAGCCTCTTCACAAAGGACGGGCACTACTGCGATTACTGCGCCAACGGAACGGCCCAGCACGACTATCACCTGTACGGAAGGGAGGCCATCTCCATGTTCTTCCGGAATAAATTTCTCTGCCGCCAGTACTCCATTCTGGAGCCGACGGTACTAAGCCCGTCCCAGGCCGAGTTCATTGCATGCTTCGGAGGCTATCATGTGATGGCCATTGTGACACTGCAGCAGTTATCTGCGGACGGGCACATTCGCCGGTTAACCGTGCGTCCGAAATAAAAACGGAGGAAAACTGCCGGGCAGACAGTTTTCCTCCGTTTTTCCATGTCAGATTTCGATCAGTTTCTGCAGATGTTTGCGCACCACATTAAAATGCTTTTTCAGGGCTTTTGCGCCTGCTGCCTCATCGTGGGCCACAAGCGCTTCGTAAATGTCCCAGTGCGCCTTGCGTAGCACGGCGGAGCGGCGGCGGTCCGAAAGGATCGACGATCTCAGATCCTTTACAAACAGCCTCAGCAGATCCTCCATCTGGTCTACGTAGAAGATCATCAGCTGGTTGTGGGACATCTCCATTAAAATCTTGTGGAACTTCACATCCAGGGCTGCGCTGTCCTGTGCGCTCATGGGCTGATCCATCTTTTCCAGTACTTCCTTCATCCGGGCAAGCTCTTCCGGCTGAGCGCCTTCCATTGCTGCCGCCAGGGCCGTCTGCTCGAATCCGCAGCGCATCTCAAAGACTTCTGTATGATTGATATGCTGCAGCACCATGGTCAGGGACATGAGCTTTGTCATATACTCTCTGGTATTGCAGCGGATATAGTTTCCGCTTCCCTGAATGCACTCGATCAGCCCCATCATCTCAAGAACATGAAGTGCTTCTCTTGCGGAATTGCGGCTGACCTTTAAGTTTTCCGACAGAGCACGCTCCGTCGGGATCTTATCATTCAGGCGGAGACTGCCTGAGGTAATCTCCGCCGTAAAATAATCAAATACACGTTCGTATGCTTTCTGGCTGCTTTTCTCTTCCAAGTAAAATTCCTCCTACAGACGATAGCAGACCTTTCCGGGATTCAGGATCATCTTCGGATCGAAGACGCGCTTGATGCCTTCCATGAGAGCCATGTTGGTCTCTCCGACGGAATCTACCAGGTATTTAATCTTGCCGGAGCCGATTCCGTGCTCGCCGGATACCAGACCTCCGCAATTGGTAGCTTCCCTATAAATAATCTCAAAGAATTTGTCGACACGAGACTTAAACTCTTCCTCCTCCAGGTCGTTGGAGCACTGGTAAATGTGAAGGTTTCCGTCACCTGCGTGACCGAAGGACTTGATCACCAGTCCGCAATCCTCACCGGTCTTATTGACAAAATCCAGATAATCTGCGATCTTATTGACCGGAACTACAACATCACACTCATCAAGCAGCTTTGTCTCATGCATGATTGCTTCCAGGAATGAGGAGCGTGCTGCCCAGGCATCCTTGATCTTGGCCGGGGTATCCGCTACCAGCACATCCATGGCACCGGCATCCAGTACCAGCTCTGCCATCTGCTCCAGCATGTTGTCCAGCTCATCCTGGCTGCCTGCATCCAGGGTCACCAGAAGATAAGCACCGATCTGCTGTCCCTCCAGCTCCTGCGGAAATACGCTGCGGCCAATGTAGCGCTCGGAGCTTAAGACGATCTCACGCTCCATGAACTCGATGGCCTGCGGATTTAAGCCGGACATTTTGATCTTCGGAACAGCGGAAAGCGCGGTATTTAAATCCTCAAACGGAATGATGAGGGATGCCACTACCTTTGGTGCCGGAATGATCTTTAAGGTCAGCTCCGTGATGATACCCAGTGTTCCCTCGGAGCCGATCATCAGGTTCAGCAGGGAGTAGCCAGAAGAGGTCTTGGATACGGTCGCGCCCAGATGGGTGATCTCGCCGGTCGGCAGGACCACGGTCATGGCACGCACGTAATCGCGGGTTGCTCCGTATTTGACTGCTCTCATGCCACCTGCGTTCGTAGATACGTTTCCGCCAACACATGCAAATTTTTCGCCCGGATCCGGCGGATACATCATTCCTTTGCTTATACAGTCATTGGCCAGATCATTTAAGAGCACGCCGCTCTCTATCTCTACGACAAAGTTTTCCATGTCGTAGCTTAAGATCCGGTTCATCTTGGAGGTATCCATGAGCACACCGCCAAGAAGCGGAACCGCACCGCCTGCAAGACCGGTACCGGCGCCTCTCGGAGTCACCGGGATGGTATTTTCGTAGCAGATCTTCATGACTGCCGCAACCTCCTCGGTGGAGGTTGGCTGAACTACCAGGTCCGGCATATGGGTGCCGTAGATCGGCATCTCATCTCTTGCAAAGTCTGCGTTGATATCGTCTCCTGTGAGCACGTGATCTGACACTGCCTGAATCTGGGCAATAATTTCCGGAGTCAGCTGATTATATTTTTCCATTGTAATTCCTCCTCATATTATAAGGGTAACTCCCCCAGCCATCAAGTTTATTTCCGTTTTTTGATTTCTTCGATCAGAAGCGGAAGGATTTCTTTGACATCTCCCACAATACCGACATCCGCGATATCGAAAATAGAGGCAGCCTCATCCTTGTTGATGGCTACAATATATTTGGATCCCATGATACCGGATACATGCTGCATGGCTCCGGATACACCACAGGCAATATAAAGCCTCGGCGCAACGATCTTGCCGGACTGGCCTACCTGGTGAGCACGGGATGCCCAGCCTGCCTCGATAGCCGGACGGGATGCTCCGACCACGCCGCCTAACAGTGCTGCCAGCTCCTCCACCAGCTTAAAGCCTTCGGCGTCACCCATGCCGCGGCCTCCGGTCACAATGACATCCGCACCTTCCAGATCAATGGCTTCCGTAATTTCCTTCGCTGCGTCCAGAACCTTTGCTTTGAGGATATCTTCAGCGAACGGCATGTCTTTTTCCTCTACGCTGCCCTCTGCAGCCTCCGGTTTTTCGAAACTGCCGCTGCGGACAGTTGCAAACCGGATGGGACCGGATACGAAAAGGCGCTCCAGAATGGTTCCGCCGTATGCCGGCCGTACAAATTCCAGTCCGCTGTCTGTCTTGTCAATGACCGTCACATCGGTTACGCAGCCTGCGTCAAAGCGCTGAGCCAGACGCGGTGCCAGGTCTTTTCCGAGCTGTGTGCCGGAAAACAGGACCAGCTCCGGCTGTACTTCCCGGATATAGCTCTCCAGCGCAGCGGTCTGTGCATCTTCTGAAGCTTCACCGGTTTTTAATACGGTAACCTTTGCTCCATAAGCTGCTGCCTTTTCTGCGGCAGCTTTATCCTCTGCGGCAACGGCAACTGTCTCGCCAAGCTCCTTTGCGGCAGTCAGAAGCTCCAGACTGCCCGGAACCGGTGCACCCTCTTTTGTTTCAATATATACCAGTACTTTCATCTGCGGTCTCCTCCTTACAATGCCTTATCCTGAAGCATCTTTTCCATTGCCTTGCTCACTGCGTCCGCTGCCTCTTTTTCCTTGATGCGGATACCTGCGCTTCTCTTTGGCGGCTCACTGTAGCCCTTCAGAGATACCCTGGATTCTTCTCCTGAAATATCTGCGTCCGCAGCGGAAAATACCGGCACAACGGCCTTTCTCGCTGCCAGCTTTGCCTTAATGTTCGGATAACGCGGATCGTAGGCCGGTTTTGCGATGGTGAAGACTGCTGGCTGTGCCACGCTGTAGCGGATATAGCCCTCCTCTGTTTCCTGCTTGGCCACAAGACCATCGCCCTGCGGCTCTGCCTCGATCACGCTGGATACAAAGCCGGTTCCCAGGATTTCTGCCAGGCGTGCGCCAACCTGACCGCTGATCTCATCGGTAGATTCCTTGCCGCAGAGGATCATGCCGTAGGGCTGTCCATTCTCTGCCTCACATTTCTTAACTGCCTTTGCAAGGTATGCTGCAACAGCACCTTCATCTGCGCCTGCGAAAACATCGTCTTTGAATAAGTATGCCTTCTTTGCGCCAACTGCCAGAAGGTTTTTCATCATGCTGGTGCAGTCCTCAGTTCCAATGGCTGCCACGGTAACCTCACCGCCGTTTGCCTCCGTATAGCGTGTTGCAAGCTCCAGTGCATAAGTATCAAACGCGTTGGTTACCTTTTCTGCATCCTTGACTGCCGGTACGCCAGCCCCGTCCAGATGGATCTCCACGCTGTCATCCGGAACCTGTTTTACAAATACCAGAATATCCATATTCTCTATATCCTCCTTCAACCAGTGTTCTTCTTTATTTTCCGATTACGGCTCTTCCGACTACCATTCTCTGGATCTCATTGGTTCCCTCAAAGATCTGGAAGATCTTCGCGTCACGCATCAGCTTCTCAACCGGATACTCACGGCTGTAGCCGTAGCCGCCCAGGATCTGCACTGCATCAATGGCAGTCTGCATCACAGAATCGCCTGTGAAGCATTTTGCTGCTGCGGATTCCTTGCTGAACGGAAGTCCCATATCAGCCAGACGGATGGAATGGGCGATCAGCTGTCTGGATGCCTCGGTGCGGATTTCCATATCAGCGATCTTGAACTGGATTGCCTGATTCTTGCAGATTGGCTTGCCGAACTGAACACGCTGTTTGGAGTAGGCAACTGCTTCATCAATACATCTCTGGGCTACGCCGACACCGATCACTGCGCACCAGGTACGGGCCAGATCCAGAGTCTTCATGGCGGTAATGAATCCGGTTCCTTCCTCTCCCAGACGGTTCTCAGCCGGGATCCTTACATCCTCCAGAAGTACATCACTGGTGGTGGAGCAGCGGATACCCATCTTGTTCTCATGATTGCCAATGCTTAAACCAGGAGTTCCTTTGTATACCAGGAAGGCGGATATGCCTTTTGTTCCCTGATCCTTCGCTGTCATTGCGGTTACAACAAAGAAATCTGCCACACTTGCGTTGGTAATGAAGCACTTTCTTCCATTTAATACGTACTCATCACCCTCACGGACTGCTGTGGTCTTTCCTGCGCCTGCATCGCAGCCAGCATTCGGCTCCGTCAGTGCAAAGGCGCCAAATCCGCCATTGACGATGATATCACAGCATTTCTGCTTCTGCTCGTCGTTTCCTGCCAGGAGTACCGGCTTTAAAGCCAGTCCGTTTCCGTTTAAGGTAACTGCCACACCGGCATCTGCCCAGGCAATCTGCTCTACAATGGCTGCCTGATCGATATGATCCAGTCCAAGTCCGCCATACGCTTCCGGAACATCCATCATGTGAAGCTGCATCTCGATCGCCTTATCGTAAATCTCTTTTGGCCACTCACCGGAAATGTCGTACTCCTTCACCTGCTCCTTTACTTCGTTGACGCAGAAATCACGGACATCCTTTAAAAGCTCCTTGCCATCTTCAGAAATAATGTAACTCATATGTAAGTTCCTCCTTTAGAAATTGTTGTCATAATGAAATGCTGTGAAACAGGATGTGCACCAGCACATGCCTCATGCTGAGGGATCAGATCCCCATCAGCACGCCTGCAAAGCAGATACCTCCTGCCAGCACTACGAACAGTGCAAAATACCGAAATACCGTACCCAGGATCTTACTCTCCGCTCCGACTGCGCCGATTGCTCCCGCACCGATCGCAATGCTCTGCGGACAGACCATTTTGCCGATTCCGGCTCCGCATACGTTCGCTGCCGCCATCCAGGAGGGGTCAAAGCCCAGAGATGCTGCGGTCTGACTCTGCAGACCACCAAATAAAACGCAGGTGGATGTTCCGGAGCCGGTAACAAAGGCTCCGACCGCACCGATGAGCGGCGCTATGCACGGATATGCACTTCCGGTTATCTCCACCAGCAGTTTTGCGATGTCGGAGATCATGCCGCTATAGCTCATGATCTTTGCGGTTGCCATAACAGAGCAGATGGTAACAATAGTCTTCCAGTACTTTTTCAGTGTCTCTGCCAATACTCCTGCCATGACGTCCGGCGCTGCTCCCTGCACCAGACCTCCGATGATGGCTGCCGCAAAAATGATCACGCCCGGCGTATTGATCCAGCTGAAGGAAAGCTTTCCGGCATTTTCCCCGCTGTAAATCTGCACCGAGGTTTTGATCCCGGCGATCGCATTGTGAACCGGCGGACACAGATTCGAGGTTGCCATCAGCAGAATGAAGATCAGAACAAACGGGCACCAGGCTTTTAAGCCCTCACCCACAGTGAGGCTGTCGCCTGCCGTTTTCCCGAATACTTCAATGGAATACTCTGGATCCGGTTCCCGGTTCAGCACTCTCGATGCCAGCACAATGCAGACCATGGAGCAGATGGAACCGATGATATCCGGAAGCTCCGGTCCGATGAAGCAGGCAGCTGCATACCAGGGGATCAGGTAAGACAGTGCCGCGATCAGGATCATGGGAACCATGCCCTTAAGCGCCTTTACGCTTCTGGAGCCGATCGCCACCAGAAGGAAGGGGGAAAGGATGACCAGGATTGCCTGAAGCATTGCCACATGAGCGGATAATGCCATGGTTTCTACTCCGGCCACAGAAACAAGTGTTACCGTCGGAACTCCGACAGAGCCAAAGGCGGTTGGCGTGGAATTGACCACGAGACATCCGACTACTGCTCCGATCGGGTCCACGCCGATGCCTGCGAGCATCGATGCCGGGATCGCAACCGCGGTTCCAAAGCCTGCCATACCTTCCATGAAGTTTCCAAAGCCCCAGCCGATCAGAAGGAGCAGAACACGCTTATCCTTCGACACGCCAGCAAGCATCTTCTTGATTTCTTCCATCGCGCCTGTCTTTAAAATCAGGTTGTAGGTAAAAAGTGCTGCAATGATGACCAGGCAGATTGGCCAGAGTGCGTTCAGCACGCCCTCCAGCGTTGCTGTTGCCATATTCCCTGCCGGAAATTTCCAACATACCACAGATAAGAATGCAGTCAGAATCCAGGCAAGGAAACAGGCTTTGTGACCGGGCATCTTCAAAACGCTGAGTGCGATGACCAGCCAGAGGATCGGGATCATCGCCAGCAGAAACAAAAGAAACATAGAAATACCTCCCAAATTTGCTCAACCAATAATGTCCATGCAGACAATCCAAGTAAATCTCGAGATTTTATTTTCGTTTCATCATTCATGTGCCGCGGTTATTTTTGATACTGCGATTATATTCAGTCTGGTATTTTTCTGCAATATGTAACTTTTACAAGAAATATCTGCCGTTTTTGGGCGAAATTTTTTTAACAATGTTTGATTGGTAGGTCCATTTATTAGTGCCACAATTTTTTTCCATAGATACTCCTGAAATATAAAAATTGCTGCATGGTTATACAAACATGTCTATCTATACATATTATCTTTTTCATAAAATCTCTTCACAAGATCCATCTCCGCTTATATTTCGTTATTTTTTTAACTTTTGTTTCGTTTTGCAAGTTTTCAGGCTTTCTATTTGTATACTTGTCGACAAGTTTTTGGAGTTTTTGCATGCTTTCTCCGGTCCTCTGTCTCCTCTGTTTATATAGGTAAAAATGACGAAAATGAAAAAATGACAGTTACGGAATGGGTTTTATTCCGTAACTGTCACTCTCGCCTTGTGTTCTTTTTTATCCTCATACATATTCTGGTCTGCCCGCTCTTTCGCGTCAAGAATGCTTTCCTGTTCCAGAAGTTCAGCGCTTCCGTAGGAAACCTGCGGCAGAATGGGAACTTCTTTTCTGCGCTTTTCCATGGCCCAGAAAAACTTTTCCCTGCAGAATTTTTCTTTTTCCGGCTCCTGCAGCAGAACACAGAACTCATCGCCCCCGATGCGGTAGCAGTTTCCGTATCGGGAATATGCCTTTTTCAGGCAATCCGCGATTTCCTTTAAGCACTGGTCTCCGGCCAGATGGCCGAGGGTATCGTTGATGTGCTTGAAATCATCCACGTCAAGCACGATCAGCATACGGTCTTCTGCTCCCAGATTCATGGTTCGGTTCAGATAGCTCTTCTGGCTCAGCAGTCCCGTCAGTCCATCCAGCTGATTCCACATCTCGTTGCAGTACAGAAAATACAGCACTGCGATCAGTGTGACGCAAAGCCAGGTAATGTGGATTTCCGGGATCAGGATCTGTACCAGCGTCCCAACGGCCAGAAATCCGGCAAGAGCATAGATCAGCTCCCGCCCCCTGTTCTGGAAATTTCTGGCCATTTCCAGGGAGCTGAACAGCAGATAAGCAATTCCCAGATAATACATGAACATGTAAATGTGGAAGCCGCTCTGGCGGGAATAATGGTTTGCCGCATCTACAGAAAACACCAGACCATTGGAAAACAGAGAGCCAGTCAGCAGAAGCAGATACAGGATCTCCAGGGCCACTGCTGCCTTAAGCGTCCTTGTCCTGCCTTCCGCGCAGTTCAGGGTATACACGAGACAGATCGGCACTGCAGGAGTCAGGCCAAAGCCCAGGTAATTGGAAAGGATGTTCAGCCAGCGCAGCCAGAGCGGTCCGTCGTTCACCAGCACGGAAATCAGCTCCAGAATGGAAATACTGCCGATCAGAATATATGTGACTAAAAATCCTCTCGCCTGCCTGGGATTCAGGGTTTCACTGAGCCTGATCAGGACACACATAAAAAGGAGTAGAAAAAGATTAATGGCAGTCAAGATAAAAAAGTATAGATCAGTCATGTCATTCTCCTGTTGTTTGTCTTACTGTTCAAATCTGCCCTTCATCCTCACCTCCTGCTCCCACACAGCAACCTTCCCGCGGGCAAACAGGCTGTTGATATTCAGATCCTCATCCAGTACCAGAAGATCTGCGTCGGCGCCTTCTGCCACACAGCCCTTGATACCTTCCTTTCCAAGGAGCACGGCCGGAGTGCTGGTCAGAAGCTGTAGGGCATCCTCAAGCGGCATTCCCTCTCTCACGAGGATCTGAATGGTGCGGTGCAGATACTTCGGGGATGCATAGGTCAGTCCAACGCACTCGCCTTCCTCATTGAAGCGCGGCTGACTGCCGAATGCGTCACTGGATATGGTCACATGGTCCAGGCTCACACCCTCACGATGCAGCAGCTCATAAAGCTTCATGGTATCGGATTCCACCTCCTCATCATCCGCGCCTGCAGTGCAGTCAATATAGCCGCCGCGGCGCACCAGGTCAGCACCTGCGTCGATCAGACCCGGATTACGTAAAATATGGGTCGGAAGCAGGTTCTTGGCCGGAACATCGGAATGGTCCAGAACATAAAAGACAGGATCCAGTCTTCCGTCCCCGTCGCCCATATGCATGGTTACCAGTCCCGGTGTATTGCTCAGAAGACCTGCCCTGCGGGCTGCGGTTGCCAGCGCGATCAGCTCCTCGCCCCCAGGATTGGAGCTTCTGTGGTCGGATACCGCCACCTTAACGCCGATCATCGGCGGAACCAGGATGATATCACGCTCTACGCTTCCGGTGAGGGTGGTCGGCGGATAACCGTAGGAGCTGGTCAGGGTATACACCGTCATTCCCTCTTCGGTCAGTGCACGGGCCTTGGCCACCAGGTTCTCGACACTTCGCGTCACGCCGTCGGTTCCCAGAAGTCCTACTACGGTGGTAATACCGTTTTTGAAGAATTCGCTGAGCTGGGATTCCGGGACACGGGATGCCGGTCCCTGCTCTCCGCCGCCTCCGGTGATATGCACATGCAGGTCAATATACGCCGGAACAACGGTTTTTCCCTCCAGGTCATAGGTCTCCACCCCCGTAAGGCCCTCGTACCCCTCAATCGAATCCCGCAGAAGAAGGATCTTCTCTCCCTCCACCAGGATATCTTTTTTCCCCAGTTTCTCCGGTGCATAAACATTTGCGTTTTTCAACAGTTTGATCATGCTTTCTTCTCCTCTTTTTCGTTATTTATCTTCTATAAACTATGATGGGTCTTTTAAAAGTCAAACAGCGACAGCTGATTGCTCTCCGGCAGGTCTCCGAGAAGCCCCAGATCACTCATCAGGTCACAGATGGTCTTGCTGACCTTGGTGCGGGCACGGAAATCCTCTCTGGAGAGGAACGGGCCGTCCTTGGCCGCGTACACCACACCCTCTGCCGCATTCAGTCCCAGTCCGGCAATGCTGCTTAGAGACGGCATCAGCCTGCCGTCGATGACCTGGAACCGGTCGGCCTGGGCACGGTAAATGTCGATCGGCATAAAGTCATAGCCCCGGGCATACATTTCCTGTACGATACGCATATCGCGCAGGGTATCCTGCTCCGCCTTGGACAGGGAATCCGAACGTTTCTTAAAGTCCGCCAGATGATACTCCAGCTTATCCCGGCCCAGGCACATCAGCTCATAGGAAAAGCCGTTGGCGCGGATACTGAAGAAGGCCGCATAATAGGCCAGCGGATAGAATACCTTGCAGTAAGCCACACGCCATGCCATCATAACGTAGGCTGCCGCATGGGCCTTCGGGAACATGTACTTGATCTTTAAGCAGGAATCAATGTACCACTGAGGCACATCGTGCTTTTTCATTTCCTCGATCCAGTCCGCTTTTAAGCCCTTACCCTTTCGCACACTCTCCATGATGGTGAAGGAAAGGCCTTCCTCCAGTCCCATCTGGATCAGATATACCATGATATCATCTCGACAGCAGATCGCGGTCTGGATAGTGGCCTGTCCGCTTAGGATGAGGTCCTTCGCATTGCCCAGCCATACATCGGTTCCATGGGCCAGGCCGGCAATGCGGACCAGATCGGAAAAGTATTTGGGCTGTGCGTCAATTAACATCTGCATCGCAAAGTCCGTACCAAACTCCGGAATACCCAGCGCGCCCAGCTTGCAGCCGCCAATATCCTCCGGCGTGATGCCAAGGGCCGAGGTGTTCTGGAATAGCGACATCACCTCCGGGGAATCCAGCGGAATGTCCTTTACCGGGTCCAGACCGGTCAGATCCTGCAGCATGCGGATCATGGTCGGGTCCTGATGTCCCAGAATATCCAGCTTTAACAGGTTGTGGTCTATCGAATGGTAATCGAAATGCGTTGTTACCGTGGATGTGGTCATATCGTTCGCCGGACGCTGCACCGGAGTAAAGGAATAGATTTCCTCTCCGATCGGCAGAACAACGATGCCTCCCGGATGCTGTCCGGTGGTACGCCGCACGCCTACGCAGCCCTGCACGATCCGGTCAATCTCGCAGTTACGCTTGTGGACGCCCCGCTCCTCATAGTAACGTTTCACAAAACCGAATGCTGTTTTATCCGCCAGGGTGCCGATGGTTCCCGCACGGAAGGTCTGTCCCTTTCCAAAGATAACCTCCGTGTAATCGTGAGCCTTACTCTGGTACTCGCCGGAGAAGTTTAAGTCGATATCCGGCTCCTTATCTCCCTTAAAGCCTAGGAAGGTCTCAAACGGGATATCAAATCCCTGCTTCGACATCATGGCACCGCACTTCGGGCAGCGCAGGTCCGGCATATCGCAGCCTGCCATGCCGGAGAATTTCTTTACATCCTCGGAATCAAAATCCGAGTAATGACATTTCGGGCACAGATAATGCGGGCTTAAGGAATTTACCTCGGTGATACCTGCCATGTTCGCCACGAAGGAGGAGCCTACGGAGCCTCGGGATCCAACCAGATAGCCGTCCTCATTGGATTTCCATACCAGCTTCTGGGCAATGATGTACATCACGGCGAAGCCGTTGGAAATGATGGAGTTTAATTCCTTTTCCAGTCTTGCGGATACGATTTCCGGCAGATCCTCTCCATACATCTCATGGGCCTGGTCATAGCAGATCTTACGCAGTGTTTCATCGGAATTTTCAATGACCGGCGGACACTTATCCGGGCGCACCGGTGATATCTTCTCACACATATCCGCGATCATGCGGGTGTTGGTGATGACGACCTCCTCCGCCTTATCCGGACCGAGATAGTCGAATTCCTTTAGCATTTCTTCCGTTGTTCTCAGATACAGCGGCGCCTGCTGGTCCGCATCGGAAAAGCCCTGGCCTGCCATCAGGATGCGACGGTAGACTTCATCCTCCGGGTTCAGAAAATGCACATCGCAGGTGCCGCAGACCGGCTTTTCGAGGGTCTCGCCCAGCTTTACGATGCGGCGGTTTAAATCCTTCAGGTCCTCCTCTGTCTTCACCGGACTCTTTTCATCCCGCAGCATGAACGCGTTGTTGCCAAGGGGCTGGATCTCCAGGAAATCGTAGAAATTCGCGATCTTGATAATATCTGCCTCCGGCAGTCCGCGAAGCAGCGCCTGGTACAGCTCGCCTGCCTCACAGGCGGAACCGATGAGCAGTCCCTCCCGGAACTTGCTTAAGACACTCTTCGGAATGCGCGGCCGCTTCGCGAAGTAATCGATGTGGGACCAGGATACCAGCCGGTATAAATTGATGCGCCCCACCTCGTTCTTCGCGATGATGATGATATGGTTGGTCGGCAGCTTTTTGATCATGTCCGGGCTCAGCGTACTCATGCGGTTTAATTGCTCCAGATCCTCCACGCCCCGGTCCTTCAGCATTTCAATGAATTTTACAAAAATCTCTGCCGTACAGCCTGCATCATCCACCGCCCGGTGATGATTTTCCAGGGATATATTTAAGGCCTTCGCTACCGTATCCAGCTTGAAACGGTTCAGGTTCGGCAGCAGATGTCTCGCCAGTGCCACTGTGTCCAGAACAGTCGGGTCAAAGGACAGTCCGAGAAGCGCCGCATTCTGAGAGATAAAGCTTACATCGAAGGAGGCATTGTGCGCTACCAGGCTGCAGCCCTCACAGAACGCGAGGAACTGCGGCAGGATCACGTCAATCTTCGGTGCCGGAAGCACCATGTTGTCGTTGATCCCGGTCAGCTGCTCAATCTCAAACGGAATCGGCACATCCGGGTTTACAAAGGTGCTGAATTTGTCCGTGATCACGCCCTTTTCCACCTTAACCGCGCCGATCTCAATGATCCTGTTTTTCTCCGGGCTGAAGCCGGTGGTCTCGATATCAAACACCACGAAGGAATCCGCAAAGGTCTGTCCCTTCGGATTTTCAACCAGGTCCTTCATATCGTCTACCAGATAGCCCTCCACACCGTAAAGCATCTTAAACGGATCGTTCTTATCCAGGGCGTGGCTTGCCTCCGTGAAGGCCTGCACACAGCCGTGGTCAGTGACTGCCAGGGCCTCCATCCCCCACTCCTTGGCCTTTTTGATGATGCTCGCCACATCAGAAACACCATCCATATCGCTCATCTTGGTATGACAGTGGAGTTCCACGCGCTTCACCGGACTGTGATCCATACGTTTGCTGGTGAAATCCTCTGCCTTTTTGATGCCGCGCACAGAACCGATGGTCAGTTCGCCGTCAAACCGGTCGATGGTTGTCATGCCGCAGAGCCGGATGAACGTCCCCGGCTTGATCGCGCCATTCAGATCCTCCAGCGTATCCTCATTGGCAAAGACCTTGACCGTGATCGTATCGGTAAAGTCCGTGATATGAAAGATGATGATGGTCTTTCCGCTGCGCAGCTCCCTGCTGTCCTTATCCAGAATCTTGCCCCGCACCGTTACCTCACCGATCTCACCCTCGATTTTTTCAATGGTGATAAAGTCATCCTCAAAATCACGGCCGAACAGAACATCCGGATTATCGGATTTCCTGCGGTAGCCGCCGGAGCTCCAGTCATTCTTCTTAAACTCTTTTTTGCCGCCGGATCTGCCCGCCGGAGCAGTTCCTCCTGCTGCATTTCCTGCTGTCTTTCCTTCCGGATTTCCTGCCGTATTTTTTGCCGCTGCCTTTCCTGCTGCACCCGGATCTGTCTTCCCGGCGCTGCCCGAGGGAACGGCTCCCGGGTCCCTGCCGCCTTCACTCTTTTGCATTCCTGCCACAGCCCTGGCTGTCATGCGCTCCGCCTCCTGCCGGGCCTGCAGCTCTCTCTGAATAGATGCCTTTGCACGTACCGGAGCTACATACTCGTACTCCACCTCCACCGGCAGCCCGCAGCGCTCATGGAATACCTTTTCCAGCACACGTTTTAATTCCCCGGCCTTATCACGGTTCACCATGGTGTCCTCTACTGTCATATGCAGAAGATCCGGCCTCGGAAAGGTACACTGACCCTTTCGGAAGATGGCATACTCTACGATGCTGTACTCCTTCAGCTCTGCCTGCAGACTGTCCCGGTAGGCCGTCAAAAGCTTTTCCGGCGTGTACTGCTCCGACAGCGTGTATTTCTCAAAAATGCGGATCTGGATCTGCTTTCCGGGGAAGAGCTGTTCTCTTATTCCTTTTTCCAGTGACCAGATGTTCCGCTTGTCGATCAGGCGCGGGCTTACGATATAAACACGAAGAGAGCTTCTATCCCTGGTCATGGACACACGGTCCACGCTTACCAGGGTTAAAAGCTCCTGCATCTGGTCTGTCATATGTAATCCCGGAAATACTTCCAAAAATGCTTTCATGTATTACAACTTCCCCTGTTCCTTCGCAAGTGCCGTCAGCTCTGCGTGAAGGGCTGAAAGGAGCTCATCCTCCGGCAGTTTGCGGATAACCTCGCCCTTTCGGATCAGAAGGCCTTCTCCGCAGCCGCCCGCGATGCCAAGATCTGCTTCTTTTGCCTCACCCGGTCCGTTGACCACACAGCCCATCACAGCTACCTTCACATCCAGCTGGTCAAATTCCGTTACCATATTTTCGACCTGGTTTGCCAGGCCGATGAGATCGATCTTCGTTCTTCCGCAGGTCGGGCAGGAAACCACTTCCACACCGCCCCTTCTGAGACCCAGAGTCTTTAAGATCAGCTTTGCGGACTTGATCTCCTCTACCGGGTCACCGGTCAAGGATACCCGGATCGTATCACCGATGCCCTCATGCAGAATGATGCCCAGACCTACAGCCGATTTGATATTGCCGGAGGTTAAGGTGCCGGACTCGGTAATACCCACATGGAGCGGATAATCGGTCTTTTTGCTGATAAGCTCATGGGCTTTCACACACATGAGAACGTCAGAGGATTTGATGCTGATGACCAGGTTGTCGTAGCCCATCTGCTCGATCATGCTTACCTTTTCCAGTGCGCTCTCCACAATGCCCTCTGCGGTCACGCCGCCGTACTTTTCAATGAGCGGCTTTTCCAGGGAGCCGCTGTTAACGCCAACACGGATCGGCACACCGTATTCCTTCGCTTTATCCACCACAGCCCGCACCCGCTCTGCGCTTCCGATATTGCCCGGATTGATGCGGATCTTGTCTGCTCCGCACTCCATGGAAGCAATAGCCAGACGGTAATCAAAATGAATGTCTGCCACCAGCGGAATATGGATCTGACGTTTGATGGCCTTCAGGCTTTCTGCCGCTTCCATAGTCGGCACCGCCACCCGGATTATGTCGCAGCCTGCCTGCTCCAGCTTTAAAATCTGTGCCACGGTTGCCGCGGCATCCTCTGTTTTGGTGTTGCACATTGACTGGATCAGGATCGGGTTTCCCCCGCCGATCTTCCGGTTTCCGATCCGGATTTCCTTTGTCATTCTCCGTTCCATATGCTCTTCCCCTTCTTTTATCAGCAATATTGCCGCCTGAAATATGTCACCGACACATTCCGCAGCGTTCCTGTCCGCTCCTGTTTTACATCAGATTGCGGATGTCGTTAAATAATACCAGCACCATCAGTGCCATTAACACCGCCATGCCGGCCATATGCACCATGCCCTCTTTTTCCGGGTCCACCGGCTTTCCCCGAACCAGCTCAATGAGCAGAAACACCAGGCGTCCGCCGTCCAGTGCCGGAATCGGGAGCAGATTCATGATGCCAAGGCTGGAGCTTAAGAGAAGCACCCAGTTGGCCAGTGTGAGCACGACCGCGCGGGCACTGATCTGGCGGCTTTCCTGGACGGTCTCGCCAACCATATTGACAATACCGACCGGTCCGGTCACAGCCTCGTCTGCACGGATCTGATGCCGAAACAGCATGCCCAGGCTGTCAATGGTAGAAGTGACACAGTATTTCACCTCATAGGCACTGTAACGGATCAGCTGACCGATTCCATGAATCCTCTGATATCCGCCAAACTGCACACCCATCATATAGGACTGATATTCCTCACTGAAGCGCGGGGTCAGCGTAACAAATCCGCTGGTCGCTCCATCGCTTCCTGCCGTACCCTCCTGCGCCGGTCTCGTGAAGGAGACCTTCATCTCCTGTCCCGGATGGGAAAAGGTATACAGCATGATATCCCTGTATGCCGTGATATGGCGTCCGTTGATCCTTGTGATGCGGTCTCCTGCCTGAAGTCCTGCCTCCTCGGCCGGGCTTTTCTCCATGACACCGGTCAGTACCGGCGCGTCGTGGCCGATCTGCGCCACAATGAGCATGGCAAACAGAAATGCCAGGATAAAGTTGAATACCGGTCCTGCCGCAATGACCGCGATGCGGGATAACACCGGCTTATTGTTAAATGCCTTCGGATCCGGGTTTTCTGAGTCTTCCCCCACCATCATGCAGGAACCGCCAAAAGGCAGCGCCTTGATGGAGTACCGGGTCTCACCTTTTTCCACACTGAAAATGCGCGGCCCCATACCCACAGAAAATTCCACAACTCCGATTCCGCTGCATTTCGCCAGCAGAAAATGTCCGAATTCGTGCACCAGTACAATAAATCCAAACAGCAGCACTGCTGCAAGAATATTCAGCACACTACCACCTGCTTTCTATATATTCATAGGTTTCCCGCTCAGCTGCAAGGATCGCGTCCACATCCGGGTTTTCAACAACCTTGTGATGCTCCATGGCACCCTCGATCATATCTATGATGGTCAGATAGGAAATCTCACGGTTTAAGAACTTTCCTACCGCGTACTCGTTGGCCGCGTTGTAGACCGTCGACAGGGAGCCTCCGCGCTTTCCGGCCCGGTAAGCCAGCTTTAAGCCGCGGAATACTTCCATATCCGGGTCTTCAAAGGTAATGCTTCCCAGTTTCGCAAAATCCAGACGCTCTCCAGGCAAAAATCTTCGTTCCGGGTAATAAAGCGCATACTGGATCGGCAGCTTCATATCCGGAGTGCCGAGCTGCGCAATGACTGCGCCGTCCGCAAACTGCACCATGGAATGGATGACACTCTGGGGCTGTACCACAACCTGTACCTGATCCATTTCCACACCGAAGAGCCAGCGGGCTTCCATGACCTCCAGTCCCTTGTTGACCATGGTGGAGGAATCGATGGTGATCTTGCGTCCCATCGTCCAGTTCGGATGCTTTAACGCATCCTCCGGCCGCACACCGGCCAGCTGTTCTTTTGTCCAGCCGCGGAACGGACCGCCGGAGGCCGTTAACAGGATCTTGTCAATAGCCTTTTTATCCTCGCCGTTTAAGCTCTGGAAAATAGCACTGTGCTCACTGTCCACCGGAAGGATCTTCACACCCACCTCTTTTGCAAGGGGCATGATGATATGTCCTGCAGTGACCAGAGTCTCCTTGTTTGCCAGTGCAATGTCCTTTCCTGCCTTCATGGCTGCGATGGTAGGACGGATGCCGATCATGCCGACAATGGCAGTGACCAGGATCTCTGCCTCCGGCTGTACCGCCACCTCTAACAGGCCGTCCATGCCGCTCACTACCTTTACAGAAAGATCCGCAATGTTCGTTCTCAGCTCCGCAGCCTTCTTTTCATCCCAGACACAGGCCAGGGTCGGATGGAATTTGCGGATCTGTTCTTCTAACAGTCTGATATTGCTTCCGGCTGCCAGGGCCGTTACCTGAATATCCTGATTATTCTCTACAACCTCCAGGGTCTGCGTACCGATGGAGCCGGTAGAACCTAAAATCGCAATACGTTTCATTTGTACTCTCCTCATTTATACTACGGCAGAAACAGCAGGGCAAAAAAGATTGCCGGAGCCGTAAACAGCATGCTGTCGAAACGGTCCAGGATTCCTCCGTGTCCCGGGATAAGATTGCCGTAATCCTTGATATCGTGGTTGCGCTTGATCGCAGATGCCGCCAGATCGCCGATCTGGGAGATGACAGCCGCAATGGCACAGGCCAGGGTGCAGGCCAGACGCGGATACATAAGCTCCGTCATCTTTCCGCCAAATACCGTTGCAAATAAAAAGCCCAGAAGCGCCGCGCCGGCTACGCCGCCCACAGCACCTTCCACGGATTTTTTCGGGCTTAACACGGGTGCAAGCTTATGCTTCCCGAGCAGCATGCCGACACAGTAGGCACTGGTGTCGCAGCCCCAGGAGCTTAAGAAGATCAGCCATGCCAGATACCTTCCGTCGCCCATCGCGCGGACCTGATACAGATATGACAGCATCACAGCCACATAAAACACACCAAAAAAGGACTCTGCCACCTCTTCTGTCCGGTACTTCGGAAAGGTAAAAACATAGATTGCCATCATAACCATAAGAGCCGCAATTGCCATCAGAGTCACATAGTGATGGCCGTCGAACCATACCAGTCCGTAATAAGAAAGCGCTGTAATATAGCCCACCACGCCCATGGCATTTTTCTCAATCTTCAGCACTCGGTACAGCTCAAACAGGCCGATCATGGAGATCAGCGCTGTAACACCATACAGCAGTGCTCCGCCCTTTCCTACTATTATAATAGCAAGAATGACGAGAATAATACCACTTACCAGCCGTTTTGTAAACATCCGGTCCCCTCCTTTTATGCCTGCTTGACTCCGCCGTAGCGGCGGTCACGCCGGTTGTAGGCCATGATCGCCTTCTCCAGCTCTTCCTGATCAAAATCCGGCCACAGGCATTCGGTCACATAAATTTCTGTGTATGCAAGCTGCCATAACAGATAGTTGGAAAGGCGGAGCTCGCCACTGGTACGGATGAGAAGATCCGGATCCGGCATGCCGGCAGTATCAAGATAGGAAGCCACAACCTGCTCGGTAATCTCCTCCGGATCCTGTTTTCCGGCCGCACAGTCCGCAGCCAGTTTCTTCACGGCGCGGGTAATTTCGTCACGGCCGCCGTAGTTTACGGCAATGACAAAGGTCAGGCCGGTATTGTTCTTTGTCTCAGATTCCAGACGGTTAATGCCGTCAATGATATCCTGGTCAAAGCGGGTACGATCTCCGATCATTTTCACGCGGACATTGTTCGCGGAAGCCACCTTCAGCAGACGGACCATATAGAAGCGGAACAGCTGCATCAGCGCGCCCACCTCTTCCGCGGAACGCTTCCAGTTCTCTGTAGAAAAACCATATACGGTTAAGTATTCAATTCCCAGGCGGGCAGCGATCTCAACGGTCTTCTCTACCGTTACGCAGCCTTCCTTATGGCCCATGGAACGCGGCAGACCGCGTTTTTTCGCCCAGCGGCCGTTGCCGTCCAAAATCATGGCCACATGCTTCGGAATGACCATTCCATCTAATTGTTCAGACATTTCTATTCCTCCATATCTCCAGAATCGTCAGGCGCACCTTCGGTGCCTGTTCGATGTACATAGCAAAGAAGTTTCACGGGACGCGATTTCCTGTGAAACAATGAAAAGGGGGAAGATCGCTCTTCCCCTCTTTACGCTCATTCAATCCCAGGGACTAGACAGTCATGATCTCCTTGGTCTTTGTCTCAATGGCCTTGTCCACTTTTTCGATCATCTTGTCGGTGATTTTCTGGATTTTCTCTTCACCCTGCTTTAAATCGTCCTCAGAGATGTCTCCTGCTTTTTCCATTTTCTTGATGCTGTCCATGGCATCGCGGCGGATGTTACGGATCGCAACCTTAGCGCCCTCGCCTTTTTTCTTGACATCCTTTGCAAGATCTTTACGGCGTTCCTCGGTCAGCTCCGGGAATACCAGGCGGATCACGTTGCCGTCGTTGGTCGGGTTGATGCCCAGATCGGAAACCAGGATTGCCTTCTCAATCTCTTTTAACAGGCTCTTCTCCCACGGCTGGATCACGATCATACGTGCTTCCGGAACGGTTACGTTGCCGACCTGCTGGATCGGGGTCGGGGTTCCGTAGTAGTCAATGCGTAAGCGGTCCAGTACATGCGGGTTGGCACGGCCTGCGCGGATGGATGCGTACTCGTCAAGCAGCACGTCCAGGGATTTCTCCATTTTGTCCTCGTATAACTTTAAGTGTTCCTGCATAGTTTCCTCCTGTTAGTCGACGGTCACGATCGTACCGTTTATTTTGCCCTGCATTGCGTTTGCAATGCTGTCTTTTTCGTTTAAATCGAATACTGCCATTGGCATCTTGTGCTCCAGGCACATGATGGATGCCGTCAGGTCTACTACCGCAAGCTTCCTGTCGATGACCTCCTGAATGCTGATGGTATCGTAACGCTTTGCGTCCGGATTCTTTGCCGGGTCACTGTCGTAGACACCGTCGATGGATTTTGCAAGCAGGATGCAGTCTGCGTCCATTTCGACTGCACGCAGGGTGATGCCGGTATCGGTAGAGAAATACGGATGTCCGGTACCGCCTGCAAAGAAGACTACCTTGCCCTCCTCAAAATAGCGGTTAGCCTTATCTTTAGAGAAAAGCTCCGTTACCGCGCCGCATACAAACGGGGTCAGGATCTCGGTCTTCATGCCTGCGTTGCGGAAAATCTCTGAAACATAAATGCAGTTCATGATGGTAGCCAGCATACCGATCTGGTCTGCCTTGGTGCGCTCGATCGCGTCACTGGTGCGTCCTCTCCAGAAGTTGCCTCCTCCGATGACGATGCCGACCTGCACGCCTGCATCGACGGAAATCTTCACCTGTCTAGCAACCTCTTTGACTGTATCTTCGTCAAAACCGGTTTTTTTCGGTCCGGCAAGTGCTTCACCGCTTAACTTCAAAAACACTCGTTTCATGTCCATATGGTCATACGTCTCCTTTTTAAACTCTATCGGTATCATACCATATCTTCCAGGTTTTGAAAAGAGAAAAAAAACGTCTCCCCATTCCCTTCTTTGCTTCGCTGCACGCACACGGAGGCGCAGTAGTCCGGAAGAGAAAACTCCTGAAAACGATACCTGTCTTCTTTTGGTCCGGCCAGGACCGGCTGCGCGCCAGGTACGATCGTGAAGCTGTCAAGCGCCATAGCCATACCCTGACCTCCCACCTTCAGATAGCTCTCCTTTAAGGTCCACAGACGGCTGAACAGCATATCCCGTTCTTTCTCTGTTTCCGCCGCCCAAAGGACCCTCTGCTCTGCCGGTGCAAAAAACCGTTTTGCCACGTCCATGCGTGCCTTCTGCTTTTTTTCCACATCACAGCCGACCGGACAGGAAGCAAACGCAGCCATGACCATAGAACCGGAATGAGAAAGATTGAACTGGATCTCCGGGTGATGCAAAAGACACGGTTTCCCATTTTCCACCGTTCCGAACGCTTCTGTCCGTTCCCGGAGTCCAAACCTTTTCAGCCCCTGGTCCAGAAGAAGCCCTGCCCCCAGGGACAGACGCCGGTCCGCAGCATAGCGGAGCCTCTCTATTTTTTCCTGTCTTGCCCCGGAAAGACGTCCTTTTAAATCCGCTTCTTCTTTTATTGTAAGTGCTGCGTCCACACACATCACAGATACATATACTTCCATGTTATTCCCTGCCGCTTTCTGTTCCATTCATCCGGTTATGTTCCCGCAAACTATTTCTATATATGCGAAATGACCGGTTGGGGAACCGGTCATTTCAGGAGAAGGTATTTCGTTTTGTTGCAAAAACTATATAATGTATTGGGGGGTTTACGTCCATTATAGTATCATACCGGAATCAAAAAGTGTGCACAAACTTGACAAAGTTTGTCATTTTTTTTTGTGCAATCCATCCAACCAGTGTATTCCGGCTATTGATAGCAGTCCCATCCTGTGATAAAATGAGCAGGAAAATTTCGAAACGTTCCGGAGGTTCATTATGAACAGACAACATTCCTGGTCTTCCCTGATCAAAGAGACCGTCATCCTCACCGCCGCAGTCGCCATCATTGCCGCTGCCGTCTATTTTTTCCTGCTGCCAAGCCATGCCTCTGTCAGCAGCATTTCCGGTCTCGGTATTGTGCTTTCCAACTTTATCCCTCTTCCGCTTTCCGCTATTACCATGATCCTGAATGTAGTGCTCCTCATCATCGGATTCTTTACCTGCGGCAGAGAATTCGGAGCAAAGACCGTATACACCAGCGTCATGCTGCCGCTGTTTCTCGGCCTGTTTGAAAAGGCATTTCCGGCCATCGGTTCCCTGACCGACAGCCAGGAGCTGGATGTACTCTGCTATATTCTAGTAGTCAGCATCGGCTTAAGCATTCTTTTTAACCGCAATGCCTCTTCTGGCGGCCTGGATATCGTAGCCAAGATCATGAACAAATACCTGCACATGGACCTGGGACGGGCCATGTCACTTTCCGGCATGTGCGTTGCTCTTTCCGCCGCCCTGGTCTACGACAAGAAAACGGTCGTTTTAAGCATTCTCGGCACGTACTTTAACGGTATCATTCTGGATCACTTCATCTTCAACCATAATGTAAAACGGCGCGTCTGCATCATCACAAAAAAGGAGGAGGCGCTTCGCCGCTTTATTGTGGAGGATCTGCACAGCGGTGCCACGATCTACGAGGCCATCGGTGCTTATAATATGGAAAGACACAACGAGATCATCACCATTGTCGACAAAAGTGAATACCAGAAGCTGATGAACTACATCAGCCGGGAAGACCCGCTGGCCTTCATCACCATCTACAATGTATCTGACATGCGCTATCAGCCCAAACGTTAAAGTTCTTTTCCTGCCCATGACAAAGAAACTTTTCATGACGGAACCCAGACCTGGCTGGTGGAAGGAAACAAATCACCTAAAAAGCGGGTTATGCATAGCTATAGCACTGATTGATGCTTAGTTCATTTGCCCCGTTTTCTTCTGCGCGGGTCTTCTTTCCGTTCATGACATCTGCAAAGACGGACAGCATCTCTGTTTTCAGTTCCTGCAGGCTTTTCTCGCCGCGTATGCTGGCACTGGTGTCAATATCAATGATTTCGCAGAGAGCCTCAGCCGTATCGTGATTGCCGGTAATCTTCACCACCGGCGTGACCGGATTGCCGATCGGGTTGCCAAGGCCCGTGGTAAACGCCACCAGCGTGGCTCCTGCTGCAGCTAACGCTGTGACACTGAGTACATCGGAAGCTGCAGCATTCACAAAATACAGCCCCTTTCTGTCAATCCACTGTCCATACTCAAAACAGCCGTCAAACGGTCTGGAGCCGGCCTTATGAATGCAGCCGAGCGATTTTTCCGTCAGTGTGGTAATGCCGCCGGCCATATTTCCCGGCGACGGATTTCCGCACCGCACATCCTGCCCTGATTCCTCATATCGTTTCTGTTCCCAGTCAAGAATTGCCTGGTAAATCTGTTCTCCGATTTCCGGAGTTCTTCCGTTCTGACGCAGAATATGCTCCGCACCGATGCACTCCACGGTCTCGCTCAGGATCGCGGTACCGCCGGCATCGATCACCTCGTCGGTGACAAGCCCCAGCACCGTATTAGAAGAGAAGCCGGAGGTTGGATCGGAGCCGCCGCATTCCAGTCCCAGGATCAGATCTGACAGATCTGCTTCGGTACGGGGTACTGCATCTGCCTCCTTCTGCATCTGGCAGACACGTTTCCTTCCTTCTTCGATGGCTTTGCTTAAGCCTCCCATCTCCTGAATACAGACATACTGTAACGGTTTTTTTGCTTTTTTCCAGACTGCACTGCGGTAATGCTCTTCCTTCAGAAACTCGCAGCCAAGGCCTACCACCAGAACGCCGTAGACATTCGCATTTGCCAGAAGTCCGGAAAGCACATCCAGCATGACCGTCATATCTTTTGGATTTAAACCGCAGCCTATCGGATTTGCCAGAAACACCGCCCCGCATTCGGAGGCAATTTTTTTGGCTGCCATTTCTGCGCAAATCACTCCAGGCATTACAACCACATGATTCCGAATTCCTACCTGTCCGTTTTCTCTCACAAACCCCTGAAATTTCATATCATTCCTCCTCCGGATAGTCGCTCAGATTGTGTGTATGGACCCATGCCCCCGGTTCGATATCCGCCAGCGCGCGGCCGATATTTTCCCCGTATTTCAGCACCTGTTCTCCGCGTTTGACCGCTTTCACCGCTGCCTTATGATACTTTGGGATATCCTCCAGGGCTGTCAGTGTGTGACAACCGCCTGTATCCCTGTAGCAAAGCGTCTGCCCTTTCTTTACATTTTCTGTTGTCATGATCACATGATCCTTCTCATTTATGATCATTGCGTTGATCTGTTTCTCCCCCATCATGCTATATCCTCCAAAATATGTCTCTGATTTGTTTTATCATGCTTAGCCCTGCGAAGCGTTGTCCAGCACTGCCCTGAGCTCCTCTGCGCTGCCCACCCGGGCGCCCTCAAAGCGGCCGTTGTTTCCGTTGACCTGATTCAGCCATTTGATCCCGGTACCGCCCGCTGCTTCCCAGCGGTGCAGATTCGGTGTATGATCATCGATCAGGATATCTGCCCGGCTGAGCCTGCGATGCAGCATTGCCTCGATAAACTCTGCCTTATTCTTTCCGTACGGCACAAAGAGACAGTGTGCGGAATCGATCTCCGGCAGATATTGATCCAGCCACTTTTTCTTCTCCAGCAACGCTCTGGTGTCCGTGTAGTATGAGGACAAAATGTAAATATTTTCCCCTCGTTTCATGGCTGCGCGCATAAAATCCAGAAGCTCCGTTTCCGGCTCCAGATCTGCATAATATCCCGGCTTTCGGCTTTCCTCAACAGGGACATCACACCATTTTGCAATCGTTCCGTCCATGTCAAAATAAACCCGCATGTCACTGTTTAATTCCATTTTTTTCTGCATGTTTTCTGATCCTTCTTCTCCTGAATTTTGAATTTTCCACCTAAATCATATCAAATTATCAAAAAAACATCAGCTGGCCCGCAGGCACATACTGTATTCTATCATAGCAGAGAATGGTCAGTAGGGCAACCACAGCTAAAAAAGGTATTATTTTTTGTACATCATTTCCGCTAACATCGACAGCAGCTGTTCTACCTGGATCGGCTTTGCCATATGACCGTTCATTCCGGCTGCCATGGCATCTTTCTTATCTTCCTCAAATGCATTTGCCGTCATTGCAATGATCGGGATACATGCCTTCTCCCGATCCGGCAGCTGCCGGATTGCCCGTGCTGCTTCATAGCCATCCATTTCAGGCATCTGGATATCCATGAGGATCATATCATAGGTGTCCGCCGGCATTTTTGTTATCATGTTGACACACTGAATGCCATTCACCACGCGCTCTGTTTTCAGACCGGCACGCTTAAGGATTGCCTCTGCAATCTCCGCATTCAGATCATTATCCTCTGCTATCAGGATATTCCTGCCTTCCAGGATTTCCGTGCCTGTTTCAGGATTTTCGATCTTCCTGTTTTCATAAAAGCTTTCATCTGCTATTTTGTGTTTCAGCGTAACAGTAAAGGTACTGCCCTTTCCGAGCTCGCTCTCTACCTGTATTGTTCCACCAAGCAGGTCCACATATCTCTTTACGATGGACATTCCAAGTCCGGTTCCTGCAATTTTACTCCTTGTGGTGTTTTTCTCACGGGTAAAGGCTTCGAAAATCCTTGTCAGATAATCCTGACTCATACCGATTCCCGTATCGCTTACCCGGGTTCTCACAATCATGTATCCAGGTTCATCGCATGGCAGTTCCTCCAGGCTTACCGTAACAGAGCCACCGGAAGGAGTATATTTCATGGCATTACTCAGGATATTGACAAATATCTCTTTTACCTTGGTAACATCCGTCAGTACATGCTCATGCTCTACATTCACTGAGTAACGAAAAGCAATCTTCTTTTTCTTTGCTTCAGCGTCAAAAACTGTAAACACAGACTGACGGAGATTTTCAATCCGGCTATAGCTCTCATCAATCTCCATTTTCCCGCTCTCGATCCTGGCCATATCAAGTACATTATTTATGATGGACAGAAGAAGCTTGCCGGACTGCTGCAGTTTTTCCAGATGTTCTTTTGTTTCCGGCAGGTCCTTTTCTTTCAGCTCCTCCTCCATCAACTGTGCATAGCCCAGAATGACATTCATAGGAGTCCGGATGTCATGCGACATATTGTTAAGGAAACGGGTCTTTGCGAGACTGGCCTCCTCTGCTTTTTTCAGGGCGGTTTCCAGCCTGTCATTCAGCTTTTGTGTATCATCTGCCGCAAGCTTTGCAGAAGCTTCTGCCTTCCTGGCCTTTCTCAAAAATACAAGAATCACACCAATTATGCTGAGTGTAAATAATCCGGAAGTGACAAACACAACCGGAAGATTGTCTTTTATGAAATCCGAAAATGTCACTTTATCCGTCGTACTGTCATAGATGGCCAGTGCACTTGTAAGCATATCAGACGGCATGGTCTTCAGCGTTTTATTCAGTATCGACAAAAGAGTTCCCTCTCCGTTTCTCACCGCAAAGCAGGCCTCCATTGTTTTTGTAAGCGGAATGCTATTGAAATCCCGATGATTATCATATTTCAGTGCTTTACTGGTTCCCAGGAGAAAACAGTCTGCCTTTTCATTCATGAGCATATCTGCCGCATCCGGGAGCGAATCGTAAGTGACCAGCCTCCATTGAGGATAGCTGAACACAATATGCTGTTTTAAGGCCTCATTTTCCCTTGGTACAGCAACTGTATACACTTCATTCTCTTTAAAATGCTGTTCATCCGTTACCGCCATCAGGCTGTAGGTCCAGGCTGCATTTGTCAGTGTAAAGCCATGTTTCTCCGCAAAATCAAGATTTCTGCCGACATAATAAATCATGTCAATTTCGTGATCCTGTAAGGCCTGAAGCATTTCTTCATAATTCTCATATGCCTGTATATCAAATTTCAGTGTCTGATTCCCCAGACAGTCTACGGCATAGGAAGTATATTCCGACAGCGTACCCGTAAGCCTGCCGGTCTCTTCATCCATGGAAAAAACCAACGGAGCATTGTCCATAAATCCGATCCGGATGCTGCCATGCTCCTCCAGCCATGCCTTTTCTCCTCCAGTAAGACTCTGGCTGTAATCAAGCGTAAAATACTTCTTATACAGATCTGCCCGGAAAAACGGACTATCCTGCTCCAGCTGACGCATAGCCCAGTCCAGCTCCGCCTTGATATCGCTGCGCTCTTTGTTTATCACAAAATATATGCCGGATTTGCCAACCGTGGTAACGGATGAGATTCCCTGCTCCGACCAGAAGGATTCCTCCAGAGACACAAAGCAATCAATCTCATGATCCGCCAATTTCTTTTCGACATCGGCATTATTATATACATTTACGTGTTCTGTATGTATGCCATTCTTATTTTCCCATTCTGTCAGCATGACTTCAGGCTCTGTACCTAAGAGCACGCCTACGCGTTTCCCGTCCATAGACCGAAAATCCGATGTCACGACATCGGTATCTGACAGATCAGCATAGAGGATATATTTTTCCTCCCCCATTGGTTCCGCCGAATACAGCATCTTTTGTTCCCGTTCATCGGTATAGGAAATATCTCCCATGATATCGATTTCACCGTTTTCAAGCTTATCAAAACAGTTGGACCAGTCACATTTCACATACTCAAACTTCCATCCGGTATAGCCTGCCAGAGCCTGCATGAGTTCGTAGCCGAAGCCGCGTCTAACCCCGTACTCATCAACATAATCGAAGGTATCCTCAAATGAACCGACACGGATGGTCTGCTGCCTGTCATCATACTGCGTCTCGGCAGCCCAGCAATGTACGGAAAATAGTATCCACATTCCCAAAACCGCAAATATTCCTGCACATAGTACGGCTGTTTTTTTTCTACGTTTATACATTGTTGTTTTCTCCCTCAAACCGCCAGGTTCTTCATCGTTTTACATGTTTTGTGATGACAGACAGTAACACACCCATATCGACCGGCTTTGCCACATGACCATCCATCCCGGCATCCAAAGCTGCCCTTATATCCTCTGCAAATGCATTCGCTGTCATTGCTATAATGGGAATCTTCTTTCCGTCCGGGCGATCCGGCATATTCCTTATGGCTTTTGTTGTTTCATATCCGTTCATTTCCGGCATCATGATATCCATTAAGATCAGCTCAAAGGTCCCCGGAGCTGTATTGCAAAACTGCGTGAGCGCAGATTTTCCATCGGCAGCTCTGGTTACGATCATCCCTTTTTCTTCCAATAGAGTTACGGCTATCTCTGCATTTAAATCATTGTCCTCTGCCAAAAGGACATGTAAACCACGTACATCAATATCGTTCCTGAGCTTTTCTTTCTTTTCAGCCGGTACATGTTCTGCTATAAGCAATGGAATTTCTACGGTAAATGTCGAGCCAACGCCCTGTCTGCTGCTGACTTCAATTTTTCCACCCATAAGATCTACATACCGTTTGGCAATCGCCATCCCCAGTCCGGTTCCCTTATAGCTGGTTCTTGCTCCGTTATTTTCCTGACTGAACTCATCAAATATTCTGGTCTGGAACTCCTCGCTCATACCAATTCCGGTATCTGATATGCGAAAGCGCACAATGATATGCTGCTCATCTTTACCCGGACGGCTTTCTGCAGCAAATGAAATGGTACCTCCATCTTTCGTAAATTTGACTGCATTGCCGATAATGTTAAGCAATACCTCCCTGATCCTGAGTTCATCTGCCATCACATAAGGATTTTTAAGTTTCTCTGTTGAAACCGTAAAAATAAGGTCGCGGTTTTCCGCATAGCCTCTTGCAATCGACAAAACCGTATTAACCATATCCCCCAAATCCACCGGCACTGGTTTATATTCCAGTTTACCGCTTTCAATGCGGCTGATATCCAGCACATCATTCATCAGGGTCATCAGATATTCGGAACTCTGCCTGATCTTTTTCAGATAATTTTCCACTTCCCTGTCCGGTTTCAGCTTCAAGGCAATATCGGTAAATCCGACGATTGCATTCATCGGTGTCCGGATGTCATGGGACATGTGATTCAGGAACGTTGTTTTCGCAATATTCGCCGCATTTGCATTCTGTGCTTCCTTCAACGCTTCCATCTGTTTTTTCCTGCTTGCCAAAAGCGAATAAACCAGAAGAAGAAGTACAAAAATAATCGCAAAGGAAACTCCGATCACGAAACCGGCATACTCTGCAAGGACATCCTGCAGGGTCATTTTCTTTTCTGAAACAGAATTCAGTGCAAGGACAACGCCATTTAGAATATCGGAGGACTGATCAATTGCTTTATTGATAATGGTAGCTGCTCTTCTGTTTCCTCTCGTCGTAAACATTCCTAATTCCTGCCGTTTTGCCATCTCTGCAAATGACAGACTTTTGGTCAATGAACTTTCATTCAGAAGATTGATCTTGGAAGACGGAATAACAGTTGCTCCCACTTTTCCGTTTGCTACTGCCTCCAGGCATTCTTCCTGTGTGTCATATTGTTTGATCTCAGCGTCCGGAAAAAGAAGGGACACCATCAATTCAGAATACAGTGAGGTCTCTGTTGCTGCGATTGCGGAGAGACTGCTGCTGTAGTCATTTCCTTTGTAAATAACTACCGGCGTGATATCAAAGATTTTATCGGTCAAAACTACCTGAAACTGTTCCTGCGTATAAAAATCCTGAATGATAGGACCGGCAATATCAATTTCACCAGCCTGCAATGCCTCATTCATCTGTATGCCCGTGGAACAGGGAACTGCCTTGATCGTGATTTCATATTTTTTCTGAACAGTCTCCAGAACGGTTCCGAGAATTCCTGTCAGTTTCCCGTCTTCTTCACCGCAAAAAGGAAGATTATCCTTTAGATACCCCACACGTATGGTATTTTCATGGGCAGCCAGCCATTGTTTTTCTTCCATATTTAATGCATAATTTATGGCTGCTTTCCCTTCATAACGGGCATACAGCTTGCTGCTGTAGTCCGTTTTTGTATTGTTGATTTCTTCCAGGGCAGAATTTAATTCCTTTAACAGATCCGGTCTGGATTTTGATACACCGAAATAGCAGTCACTTACACCGATATTAGCAATTGCAATAAAATCACTGTCGACAGACAATGCCGGGATCACGAATGCATCCTGTTCATCTGCATCCTGTTTTTTTATTATTTCATCATAGCCTTTGCAGACAACAATCTCTGCATGAAGCTGATTGCTGTCCAGCCATTTTTCCAGAAATTTTTTCTGATAGCTTCCATCCTCAACGCCGATACGGCAGCCATTCAGCTGCTTTAAATCTCCATCCGTAAGGTTCAAATGATTCTCCCTGGTATAGATCCAATATCGTTCTGTTCCCTCCGCATAATCAGAAAAACTGATTGCTTCTGCCCTTTCCGGTGTATAACTGACACTTCCAAGTATATCTATTTCTCCATCTGCCAGCATATCCAGACACTCTTTAAATGAGCCATAGACATATTCATACTTCCAGCCGGTTATATAAGAAATCTTCTGGAGATATTCATAGCCTGCTCCCTGCTTGTGTTCCCCATAACCGCCTTCCTGAAAATTGGCATATGGAAAATAGCCAACTCTCACGGTTTTATTTTCTTTCTCCATTGCCTGAGCTGTTTTTCCATTGCTTTTCATTTCAGATGCATGAACAGAAACCGGTACCAAAAGCAGCATGATCAGTACCAAAATACTAAGCCATAAGCTTTTTTTCTTATCTGTTTTTCTTATCCGTTTTTCTGTCCCTCTGTCCATTCTTCCCCCTTAATATAACCCTGTTAACTTCCGCTTCATCTACAATCAGTAATTTGGGGCTTTTATCCTTTTTTCATTTTTCTTTATCTGTATGGTTTTTATACGATCATTTTTGTGCGCTCATTCCTTATTTCGCTAAAGCGCACTTTCACAGTCATCATTATTTTTGCAATACAAAACGAACAGCGAAAAGGGATGTGCCTTGGCACATTTTTTAATTTCATTATATCATTTCATATTTTTTCATGTCTATATTTTTCCGCACAAATGTAAAAAAATGTAAAAAGCGGTGGAAGTATGTCACAGAAAGTCCTTTTCCTTTTGCCTAAAATCTAGTATACTGATACGGAAGCTGTACAAAAAACAAGAGAGGATATCACAATTATGGCTATTACAGGACGCAATGTCGGCAAAACCTGCCGCACTCATTACAAAGGAACGTTTAACGACGGAACCCAGTTCGACTCTTCTTACGACCGCGGCGAGCCGCTAGAGTTTGTCTGCGGCGCAGGTCAGATGATCCAGGGCTTTGATGCTGCCGTGGCAGACATGGAAGTCGGTGAGGTAAAAGAAATTCACCTGATGCCGGAGGAAGCTTACGGTCAGGCAAACCCGGATGCTATCTTCGATGTGGAAATTGCGGATCTTCCGGGTTCTGAGGAGCTGCAGGTGGGCCAGCACATTTACCTGCAGAATCAGAATGGCCAGCATTTCCCGGTAACGGTTACAGCTAAGACTGAAACCACCATCACCTTCGATGCCAACCATGAAATGGCAGGAAAGGAACTGAATTTTAAGATTGAGCTGGTAGAAGTTAAATAACGGAGATTTAATAAAATCGTGACAGATTTTGTATGCAACCACTAATCCTTATATTTAGAAAAGGCAGGGCATTTTGTTGCACCTGCCCTGCCTTTTACGTTTTGTCGCTTGCTCCAAAAGTTCTTGTGTATCCATCTTTACAGAAATAATGAATCTGATATCCGCAGAATTTTGGATCCTCCTCAGATGGTCGGATGACAGAAAACTGACCTGCTTTCAGTTTTACTGTTGTTCCATCTTTGTAATTAATCGTATCAGAAATGTTCTTCCACATATCATCAGTAATGGATGGATCATAATCATATTTCCCAGTTGCCTGATAATCTGCCATCAACACCGAGTAGTAACTTCTGAGGTTTGCTTCATCCGTTGCAACCTTCGCTTTATGCAGTTGTGAAGTGAAAACCGGAATGGAAATTGCTACAAGAATACCAACAATTGCAACCACAATTAATAGTTCTGCCAGTGTAAAGCCACTATTTTTCTTCTGTCTGCTCATTTCTGTCCCTCCTGTTTAGCTGGCATATATTTTCATTAAGCATACTTATTTCATGAGAAAACTTCAATTAGTAAATTGATGAAATTTTTGCCAAATTTCGTATAATATTTTGTAAAATTACACGTATTTTCTACACTTTTCGCCATATTCTATATAGTTTTATCAGCTGGACAGCAACATAGAAAGTATCTGATCTTCTTCGTTCCATAAAAAAATCCTCCTGAATTGATATTTATTTTAATATCAATCCAAGAGGATATATAGCTCCGTTTAGAGTTTACACAGAATAATCCGAGTAATTTTGCTTATCGTCTGCCCCGGCAAAATCTGCTTATTATCCTGATAAACCTTTTCCTTCCCGTCTTCTCCAATCTCATAATCCTGTAAATGCACAGAAATATCACCTGTTTTGACGCTGGATATCACATCTGTCTGATACTCTGCAGCCATTACAGACATCGGCATAACGGAGCCAAGCATCAAAGCCGCCCCGGCTATGATAAAATACTTTTTCGATTTCATTATTTTTGCGCTCCCTTCTATTTGGGTATTTTTATTATCATATTTAGAGTATGGGAAATGGATTTTGAAATAAAAACGGAAATTGCTATATATCCGTTTGACATATACACGCAAAACAGCTATAATATAAATATGATAAAAACATTTGCAGATAAAGAAACGGAAAAGGTATACAACCAAATCTTTTCCAAAAAGCTACCACAAGCTATTCAACGAATCGCTTTGCGAAAACTGATCATGATAGACAATGCAAGATGCTTGGAGGATCTAAAAGCCCCACCAGCCAACCATTTAGAACCGCTTCATGGTGATCGCGAGGGACAATACAGTATTAGAATCAATGATCAGTATAGGATTTGCTTCACTTTTGATGGAATTTACTTTAACGATGTAGAAATCGTTGATTATCACTAATCAGCACATACTTTATAAGGAAAGGAGAATGATTATGAGTTTTATACCAACTCCTACAATTGGAGAAATTTTGTATGAAGAATTTATGGCACCGCTCGGAATTTCCGCCTATCGCTTAGCACAGGACATTCACGTTCCGACTTCCAGAATCCAAGACATTTTACACAATCGCAGAAAAATTACAGCCGACACATCTTTAAGACTTGCTAAATACTTCGGGGTATCTGACAAATATTTTCTCGACATGCAGAATGATATTGATATCAGAAATTTAAAAATGGAACTGCAGGCTGAGATATCACAAATCCCTGTTTGCCAGGCAGTCTAAAAATGTGACATTGGTCAGATTTCACAATTTTAACTTTTCATTTATGCCAATTGATGATATAATGACCAACAGAGCTGCCCAGGGACTCTATCACACCTCTAAATCCAATCTCCTGGGTGGCTCTAAAAATTTATTCGTTGAGAATAGCAACAATGGCAGGACTTTTTATGGTCCTGCCACTTTTGTGTTTATCGTCCTCGATAGGCGTGCTTTTTCTTTTCTGGCTTTTTCTCTTTTTCTGCCTGTTTGGCAAGCGCTTCATCAATCAGCTCATCCGAAAGAATACCTGATCCTTCATATTCTCTCATGCACTCCATCAATCTATCTTTGAGCGCCTTTACACTGACGTCTCTACCTTTATATCCAACGATGGCGTTATCCGGTACATCATTGAAAGTCTCAGACCAAATATCTGGCTGGCCTCCAGCGAAATCAATTCGTTTAAGATTGTGGCAGCCCTGAAAAGCATCCCAGCTCACAACGTCAATACCTGCGCCTAATGTCACCTTTTCGAGGTTTTCGCAATTTTCAAAATATCGGATTTGCGAATCTCAATCACTCCTCTGGAAGTCACAAAAATCTTTCGCCAGTTTTTATGTGGAATTCCATTCTTATCATTCGCTGCCAACATTGTGCCGATATATGATGCTACTACAGGTATTTTTCTATTTTCCTCTCCTGTAAGCATTCTCTTATCACCCCTCATACTTTCTCACTGTCCTTTTACCTTATCATACATTTCTATATCCGAACATCAACCATGCTCTATGGTACAGACATTGGATATCGTGCGAAATTGTTCCGGCTGCGTCAGCATCGTCGTAAGAAAACATAACTGGATAAATCTAATTTTTTAAACTGGTTGTATATGAATGTTGAATGATGTATAGTATTTGCAGGAGACACCTTCTTTCGTGAATGCTGTAAATGTTGGTTTGGTCACTTTCATTATACAACACAATCGAACTCAAGGTGTCTTTCTTTTATGCAAAATCACGAACTTGCTCATTTATAGTACAAATTATAGATATTTTACAATTTCATCAAGATTTATTATGAAATGGCCATATGGGGTGAAAAATATTTGTGATACTTCCTTAAGTTGCAATTGTACTCCATTTTTCTAAGAAAGATACTGTCCCAGCATCTGGTTCACACAATCCTTGATCTGGTTCATAATTCTCCTGCATTCCGCTCTCGCCATCCCAGCGGCAATGCCAACTGCCAGAATCTCCTTTTCTCCTGGATTGCGCCCATTTCCATCCACTGTGGTTGTATGTTCTCCGTAATAGGTATTGCTGTAAGTGAGATCGTATGCAGGACTCAACCGCCAGCAATCCTCTGCCTCATGGTATAGATACGTAAAATTTTTAAAATGATCATCTCGGTTATGAGCGAACACATTAAAGCACATCCTGCGGAACATATTGTTCACATCTTCTGGATGATCCCTGGTTAAAATTTTCGTCAGCTTCATCAAACTGTGGTAATCCAGACTTGGCTGTTCGAAATCTAATTCCAAAAGAGCAGCGGCGGTTAACATATGGATTCGTTTTTGACTGCCATTATCCATCATTCTGTCAAATCGTTTTGTTCCAAAATACCCTTCGCATTTGTCTGATGGAAATAATCTGGCCTTACACATGGCAATACCACATTGTCTGGCACAGCAGGAATAATCATATTCCATCTTTCCAGCATTTCTTCCATCTACATGGGCCGGAAATTTAATGATCCACTCTTCCCCCTCAATAGTTGTCATAATTTTGGGTCTGGCTCCACCGCTGGTACCTCCCAGGCGATATAGCTCATCCAGTTTATCAGAATACTCTGTATTCAACAGCTTCTGACATTGCTCCGCAAGTTCATCCAGATTACTATGGCCCTGTTTTTCCTGCATTTCCTTTTCTGGATAATAGGTAAGCGCCCCCATTCCTGATTTTCCAACGATAGCCAGCCGCTCCAAAACTGTAAGTTTATCCGGATTTTGTCCATGGGCGCGCAGTAGTCGGTTCAACAATAATCTTCCCCAGTTGTCTGGTAAACTGTCCGCAAATACTCCAAAAAGTCCATTAAAATAGTCTTTGTTTGGAACAAAAACCTGCCTTTTCAGTGGAAGAGAAAATGGACTGATCGGGAATCCATGTTCAAGCCATTCTTCGCTATATTGAAATGCCGCTTTATGGTCTGCAGTCATCGCCAGCGTTCCAACGAGCCTTTCATCGTAGAGAACCTGCAATGCATTATTTGGTTTCATTAATAACCTCCTGAATATTCTTATATGGCACCTGTGTAAAAATACTCCTAAGCTCATCTGCAATATCCAAGGCCATAGCAATCTTGGTCAGTGAGATCAGGGAGATCTGTCCGGTAGCTTCAAATCTTTTGATAGAGCCATAGCTTACACCACTCATAGAGGATAATTTTTCCTGGGAAATGGAACGCCGTTTTCGGATGTTTCTTACCCTTTGTGCCAGCTTCTGATCCAATTCTTCCGCTGTTTCCCATATCAGTTGTTCCATTCGTTTTCACCGCCTTTATTTACAAATAATATATTATCCAAAATAGCTTAATTTATACTATTTTAGATAATATCTTAACTACTTCTATTTTAGCATTTTTATTTTTAAATAACAACAGATTATACAGAATAAAATTGAACGAGCAAAAACTATTGTTCTCTATACTTTCTTTCAATACACAAACTGTAAACCACCATGATTACTATTGTTTCTATCATTACTCCCAATACTGACAGTAAAATAAATGGAGAATTCTGTCCTGAAAGCAGCGGTAATCCCAATGCAATCAATATTGCTCCATAAATAACAAACAACTTACCAACCGCATGATTGTAGCCCATTATATCATTTACAGATATAGATTTTATGTTTGCCCAAAAGTCAGCCACTTTTCCTGAAAGATATGCTCTTATTCCAAGACTAATGATAATAACGCCAACCATCGCCCATATAACAAACCCTATCATATTCCCAGTCATAATATTTCTCCCAATAACATCCAATTTTTCGAGTTTATGAACCGATAGAGCCTTCATTTTCCCCCTTTGGAAGCACCTGCAGCGCATCCTGCACAGTACTAAACACACGCTCGTCCAGCCAGCCGCCCTGTCTTCTGTTCTGGGCTGCTGAGATGACCGGATACTGCCAGATGGTCTTCTGATGGGTATAATTTAGCCAGGAATCAATCCACCAGTCACTTTCCTTTGCCTTGATTTCATAGGCCACGTATCCGCGACAGTTTTCCCCACTCCGCGGCAAGGAAAATTCCGCGAAAATGCTGGCATTCTGTTGACTTCCGTAAAAGAAAGCATTCATGCCGGTATCGTAATTTTCGTCCTGCAAGATTTTATAATCTGCGGTGTAAGAAGTTCCATCCTTATCGTAAAGGACCTGACCGGTAAGTTTCCCCTGGAAGGTCCAGCCCCCGTTCAGTTCCTGATATGCCGGATTGATCTGTACTGCTTCTGTCCCGCGAAAGCCCGGATTTCCATTCCATAAGAAATGATGGATCACCTTCCACTGGCCTTCCTGTTCCAGTTCTACTGCCAAGCCGTCAAGCTGCAACTGCCCATCCCTGCCCCGCAGCGAATCATCGCTTTGATTCAGCAGAACCTGTCTGGCATTTTTGCACGCCAGAATATCTTCTTTCTTTAAGTCATGCAAGATATCTTCCGGAAAACCAAGGGATAACAGATGTGCTTTGGTTTCTTCACATGCCGGATCCTGGGTTTCATTTGCAGTTGTCCACTCCATATGATAAGCACCAAAACATGTATAGCTGACGAACAGACCTGCCGCAGTCAGAATTGCTGCTCCTGCTGCACATCTACTGTCTGAAATCCGCACCGAATGTTCTTCCAGTACATATCCGGCCTCTTCCAGTTTTTCTGCTATATTCTTTAACTCTACAAGGATTCCAATGTATGCAGCAACGATTACAAAACCAAGGATCCAGCCCTCATATTCCTGAATCGCAAGCACCGTCACCACCGCATACCAGATGATGATATGGAGCAGAACTTCACTTTTTATTTTTTCATCACGCTGTTCCAGCTCTTCACGCATTCCAAGGAAAAGACAAATCATCAGCACGACCGGCAGGATTCCGCCACAGAAATCAATTCCTTTCCATGCGTACAAAGTATAGATTTTCTCCCGTTCGAGCACACTTCCAAGCACAATTGTCACAATGGTAATCACAACTTCGAGCGCGGCGCCTGCATATCCGGCTTTCAGCCAGCGGTTTTCTGATCTCAGTTTTCGAAATCCTGTAAACAGCAAAAGGGCGCCAATGAAGGGGAGAATCTGATTGAGAAAGAGAAATTTCAATGTAATCCCAAAGAGACCCATTCCAATCAGAATCTTCTCATACGTCTGTTTCCAGAAACTCTCTTCCATGTAATCGCCCCCTTTTCACACCGTTCCTGCTGCCAATACCATGCGAGCTGCTTTTCTTATGAATTTCCGCCATTTTTCTTCCAATAAACAATTGCTGCTACAGCCAACAATACAATTCCGATCAGAATCAGTATGATAGAGAAATCACCATTCAGTTTTCCGGCAACAAACACAGCGGTAGGACCGTCTGCGCCTCCAATGACAGTAACCGCTGTTTGTCCTTTCAGCTTCATCACAGCACCAGAAATAACCAGTACTATTCCGACCATACAGCTTCCGATTCCGAATACTTTTTTCATGAATATAATCTCCTTTGCACCATTTGCATTTACTCTGTTTGCCCCTGATAAAAAACGTCTACCGCTTCTTTCATGTCGGTAAGATTCATACCACCGCCATAATCCAGCACAACCAGACGATTTCTGTCTTTTAATATCACTTCATCAAGAGTCGGCTCATCCTGATAGAAATTTTCTTCCGAAACAGGCTCAGCCCCATCTTTGCGGACCATGTACCGGCACCAGGACACTTCTGTCCCCTCGGGAACTTCCCCCAGCTCTGCCGGAAGTTCCAGTTCCATCTGATCCCACCACTTTGTCATATCCTTTGGATAGCATTTGCTGGTTTTCGCAATGATCCAGGAAATGGGACTGGTATATACGGTAACGCCTACTGACTTTCCAGAACTGCTCATCTGAACATCATTTGCCTGATAGCTAGCGAATACCGTATGTTTTCTCCCGGTATCCGGTTCATCTGCTCCCAGAAAGTGAGTTGCTGCCGCATTACACAAGGGAATCAGAATCATGCAAAGCACACCAACGCCAACCGCATATGACATCCAGTCATCCCGGGCATTTCCGCTGCCGTTATTTCTGAGCAGGTTCCTTACAAACAGGGAAATCACTACAATGAGAATGGAAGAAAGCATGGTTCCGGCCAGGGCTCTCATGGAAGAAGAAAATGCTAGCGCCAGAACTGCCAGAATCAGGATTTCATCTAATAGAATGATACGCTTTTTAAAGCTTACCTTCCGCTGCAGATTCATTCTCGGAAACGGCCTGCCTTCTTTTATAGCCATTGTATTCCCACAGTTCCATCGAAACAGCCGCGCATAGGTTACCGTCCAGGAAATGCAGATTCCAAGCAGCAGGGGATTTAGCATAAGCGCCACGGGATCCGCAAACATTTTTCCCGGATTCTGCAGATTGCTGTATAACGACCACAAACTTAATACTACCAGTACAGGATAGGAAATTTTCGCAGACCCGTTCCAGGAAAGAGCTTTCTGAATCAGGAACTGCCTCTCTTCCGTCATATCTCCGGTCAGCTTCACGCTTTCATCGGTGGTATAAAATATCTGCCAGTAAGTTCCGCTGCATTGAAAATCCCATCCTGCTTCCTGGCACTCCTTGCGAAACTGTTCTGCCTTCCAGCTGTCCGCGCCGGTAAGGGAAGAGCTTCCCGGAACCAGAAGCGCCGCGTATCTTCTTTTTTCCGGCTGTGCCCTGTAAAATTTCATGACAGAACCGCCGACGTTTTCCAGGAACCAGCCCTGCAGCGCCATTTCTTCCAGATATTGCTGAAATGCATCTGCTTCCCATAAATTGAACGTCCACCAGATCCGTTTTTTCTGCTTCATATGGTCATCTCCTTTCCGGGACAGCTATGCCGAAATGCTCCATGCAGGAATTTATCTATGTACTTCATCCGCATCAGAATGCGAACGGAAATTCCAGTTCTTCCCCAACGGTGAAAGCGGAGTTACCAGTCACTTCCGTAACATGAAAACTTGCCCCCTTCCACCCGTCAATATGAATGATTCCCCGTACATTTCCATCATCCGATGCGAAGGCCAGTTCTCCATTTCCATGATCCGTAAAGGTTCCTCTTGTTTCTCCTGTCCGGTATACCGAAATGACCGCTTCATTCTCTCCGTTCAATCCCTCCCTGGTTACCAATGCGCTATATACATTTCCTGTCCCCTGATTATCAACAAACAGGCCGTATTTGTTTGATCTGTCCGGCAGCATGAAATCTTCTTCTTTTATCCCAGCCAGCTTACTGGCAAGAACACAGGCTCTGTTTTTCGTAATTTCTTCCAGAAAAGAATTCTGAAGGAGAGGATAAATGCTGCCATTTTCTTCGCTGCTTCCGATACTCAGCAATGTTGCTTCTTCCTTCATGGCTACCCAGTTTCTCTGTTCTGCAAGAACGCTCTCCTTTGTCTTCTGGTCAGCCAAATTCATAAATCTGCTCCAGAGATTATTGAGCTCCGTATCCCAGATCACATAAAACCATCTGGAAGATGCATTCATTTCTCCCTGCGTTTCTGCTTTCTCTGCCAATGGAGTAAACTTCTGAATGATCGTATTGATCTGTTCCAGCTCTTTCTGCAGAGATTCCGACTTCGATACCACATCTTCAATATCCGCTTTGATCTCTTCCGAATAATCATGCGTGAAATCCACCTCTCCTGATGCATCTGCTTTCTCTGCCAGAATTTCGGTTTCAAGTACCTGCCACACTGCCGATTCCTGCGTTCCCACATTTCTGCTGCAGCCACTCATAAGGCCAGCTGCAATTCCTGCTGCCAACAAGATGCAAATCCATTTTCTCATAAATTTCCCCACTTCTCTTTCCATGAACAATTACAGATATAGCCAGCAATACTCTTTCTGCCATTATTATAGATAAGAATATTCCTGTCTGACAAGAACAATGGGCTTACCATTTTCTTACATATTTTGATTGAATAATATAAGATTGATGAAAGCAGATTGACAATGCATAAAGGATTCTATAACCTATAAATGAGCAAATTTGAAAAATTGCACAAAACTACGCCACGACCTTTACAAAGGAGTCAAAATCATTGCATTCCCTTGCACATTGATAGAGGGTCAGATATTTTTCCATCTGGATTATGTCACTGATCTTGTGATACC
>NZ_DBFCCJ010000058.1:0-1108 GCF_048380235.1 Ventrimonas sp.
AGAATCGCAGTTGTCCGAAATGATTTCGGCCGCATCCTTGTAGATGGCTTTTAGCTGCGACTGGCTCTGCAAAATGATGGATGCCGAGATTTCCCGGCTGCGGATGGTGGCGATCAGCTTGTCGAAGTTGGGAATCTGCCCAATGTTGGCGAACTCGTCCAGAATCAGCCGTACATGGACAGGCAGTCGGCCACCGTATTTATCATCCGCACGGTCACACAGCAGGTTGATAAGCTGGCTTTGAAGCATGGCAAGAATGAAGTTGAAGGTGGTGTCCGTGTCGCTCATAATCAAAAACAGCACAGTCTTTTCATCCCCGATGGTGTCCAGCTCCATTTCATCGTCCTCCATCAGCTCCCGCACCTCCCGGATGTCAAATGGGGCTAAACGGGCACCGCAGCTTATCAGGATGGAGGAACGGGTCTTGCCCGCCGACAGCAGAAACTTTTTGTACTGCCGGACAGCGAAGTGGTCCGGGTCTTTCTGTTCCAGCCGTTCAAACATGAGGTCCACTGGGCTTTGAAACTCCGGGTCGTCCTCGCGGGCTTCGCTGGCATTTATCATTTCCAGCAGGGTGGTGAAGTTCATTTCTTCTGCCGGGGCCTCGTACCAGATGTAGCCAATCAGAGCCGTGTAGAACAGCCGTTCCGACTTCACCCAAAAATCTTCTGCTGATTTTTCACCCTCGCCCTTGGTGTTGGCGATAAGGGTATTCACCAGTTTCAGCACGTCCTTTTCCGAGTGGATGTAAACAAAGGGGTTGTACTTCATAGACTTGGAAAAGTTTATCGTGTTCAGGATTTTCACCCGGTAGCCTGCCCGCTGGAACATTTGGCCTGTTTCCAGAACCAGTGTGCCTTTTGGGTCTGTGACCACGAATGAGGCGGGATAGTCGGAAGTGGGGAAACATTGCATGAGGTTGGGCTTCACATAGAAGCGTGTCTTGCCGCTGCCGGAGCCGCCGATCACCAGCACATTCTTGTTCCGGGCCGTCTTGGGGTCTTTGGGCCGCCCGGTCATGGTCAGGCGTTCGGTCTGGGTCAGCAGAATGTTGTTTTCAAACTTGGGGTCGATGTACGGGGCAATGTCTTTGGCGGTGCCCCACCGG
>NZ_DBFCCJ010000059.1:0-17586 GCF_048380235.1 Ventrimonas sp.
CAAAGTCCATAAGTGATGTATCATGGCATGAGCTGACAAGACAGTTAGAATATAAGGCCAAGTGGAATGGCAGAAAATATGTCAAAATAGATACATTCTATGCCAGTAGTCAATTGTGTTCAGTTTGTGGATACCAAAATATAGAGACGAAAAATCTATCAGTAAGGGAATGGATATGTCCTGTCTGTGGAACAAATCATGACAGGGATATCAATGCAGCAAAGAATATACTGGAAGAAGGATTAAGACAAATAGCATAAAAATAACAATATAGGGCAGGGACTGCCCGAATTAACGCCTGTGGAGATAGTAGGTTACGAGGTCTGTGAAGCAGGAAGCCCATTGGCTTTAGACAATGGGTAGTTCACAATAATGTCTCAAGTTTTTTACACAACTGACTAAAATCATCTCGCAAAGCAGAGATAAAAGATTCTGAGAGCACTTTAGAAAACCAAGGGAGGAACGCATATGATCCGTTGCTGTATTTTTGATCTGGATGGGACTTTATTGAACACACTGGATGCACTGACCTACACGACCAATCTGACTTTGAAGGAGTTTGGATATGGTCCGGTGGATCCGGAACACATCAAACAATTTGTGGGAGATGGATACCGGATGCAGATGAAGCGTGCACTGATGTACAGTGGAGATAAGGAACTCCTTCATTATGAAGAGGCACTTTCTGCCTACACCAGACTGTTTGCGGAGCATTGTCTTTACCATGTGCGGCCTTATGAGGGAATTCCTGAGCTGCTTCAGGAATTAAAGGCCCGGGGAATCCGCATTGCAGTTCTTTCCAACAAGCCCCATGCCCGGACTGTAGAGAATATTGAGGCAGTCTTTGGAAAAGGATATTTTGATATTGTGGCCGGGCAGAAGGACGATGTCCCGAAGAAGCCGGATCCGGCAGGTGTGAACCGGATTCTGGAGGAGTTTGGATGCAAGCCGGAGGAGTGCCTGTACTTTGGGGATACGAATACGGATATGCAGACTGGCCTGAATGCAAAGGCCCACACCGTGGGCGTGACCTGGGGATTCCGTGACCGGGCCGAGCTGGAAGCATTTCATCCGGACTTTGTCATTGATGACCCGAAGATGGTAACAAATCATATTCTTGCTTCATTTTCTTAAGTAAAACAGAAAATAATGCACAAAAAAGGAGGAATCTGCGGATTTCCTCCTTTTTTTAAGTTCTGGCACTTGATTAATTTTGGAAATTCGTTATAATGTTTAAGTATATATTTATATTTATGCATATTATTCATTGAAAGATGAATAAATGTGAAAGAGGAGGAACATTATGAAGAAGAAAATCGCGGCATTATCTATGGCAGCATGTATGGCAGCTTCTGTAACCGCCTGCGGCGGGAGCAAGCCGGCAGAGACTACTGCAGCAGCAACTGAGGCAGAGACTACTGCAGCTGAGTCAGCAGCAGAAGCAAGCAGCGCAGAGGAGACAAAGGCAGCAGCTGATATTGAGACAGTTACTCCTGGCAAGCTGACCGTAGCAACCAGCCCGGACTTTGCTCCGTACGAGTTCTACGCGATCGGTGAGGATGGAACTCCGAAGCTGGCAGGCTTTGATATGGATCTGGCTCAGTACATTGCTGATTATCTGGGCCTTGAATTAGAGGTTGTAACCGTAGATTTCGATGGTGTCATCAGTGAGCTGCAGACCAAATCGGTTGACCTGGGCATGGCCGGACTTTCCCCGGACGAGAAACGTATGGGCATTATGGATTTCTCTGATCTGTACTACATGGGAGGACAGTCCATAGTAACCGTGAAAGATAACGCAGAGAAATACAACAGCTTTGAAGCAATCAACAAACCGGATGTATCCGTAGGTGCGCAGGTTGGTTCCATTCAGATGGATCTGGCAAACGAGAACAGCCCGGAGGCCGACATTGTAGGTCTGCCGAAGGTTACCGATATCATTTCTGAACTGCTGACCGGCAAGATGGATGCTGCTTACATTGAGACTGATGTAGCAAAGAGCTATCAGAAAAACTATCCGGAGCTGACCCTGGTTATGGACGTACCGTACGATGCTGAGGGTTCAGCAATCGGCGTCTGCAAGGGTAATGAGGCACTGTTAGCAGGCGTAAACGAAGCAATCGCAGCCGCAAAAGAGGATGGCAGCCTTGAGAAGTTCATTGCTGACGCCGGCGAGCTTGCAGCAGGCGAGAAATACGAGGGTCTTCTGGACGCAGAAGGAAACGTTCAGAACTAATACTGAAAGGAGCACCTGATGAGTCAATTTGTTCAATGGAGCAATTTCTCCAAAATTGCGCCGTATGCTGAGCTGTTCAGGCAGGGCATTGTTGTAACGGTCCTGTTATCCGTATTTACGGTAGCGATCGGCTTTTGCATCGCGCTGATACTGGCACTGATGAGAATGTCCAATGTCCGTCCATTCCGGGCACTGGGCCTTGATAAAGACGGTCACATGCGCGAAGGCGGTCCGCTAGTCTGGATCAGCCGCTTTAATCCGCTGTCTTTCCTGGCTACAGCGTATGTCGAGATTCTGCGTTCCACGCCGGTCATCGTGCAGGTGTTTATCATCTACTACGGTGTGTTTGGCATTGTCCAGCTTCCGTCTTTCCAGATTTTCGGATTTATCAAGTTCAGCCGTTTCTTCCCGGGTGTTGTGGCCCTGGGCATGAACTCCGGCGCTTATCTGTGTGAGATCATCCGTGCGGGGATCCAGTCCATTGACGGCGGACAGACCGAGGCGGCCCGTTCCCTGGGCCTGTCCCAGACTCAGAACCTGCGTTATATCATTTTTCCGCAGGCACTCAAGAACATTCTCCCGGCGATTGCCAATGAGTTTGTTGTTATCATCAAGGAGTCTGCAATCACGTACACCATTGGTGTACAGGATATCATGTCTGCTGTAAATGCAGTCAAGGGTGCAACCTTTATTATCGTGGAGCCTCTGCTGGTGGCAACGGCAATTTATTTCTGCCTCTGCTTCCCGACTTCCAAGATCATTGCATATTTTGAGAGGAGAATGAGCCGTGGCGACAAACGATAGTATGATTCAGGTAAAAGATTTAAAGAAGCATTATAAGATGGGCACCATCAGAGCCCTGGATGGCGTGACGGTCAACATCAACAAAGGGGATGTGATGGCTGTCATCGGACCATCCGGTTCCGGAAAGTCTACTTTCCTGCGCAGTCTGAACCTGCTGGAGGAGCCGACCGGTGGTGCCATCATTTTTAGCGGTGTGGATATCACCAAGAAGAAATATCGGGATGAAAATGGAAAGACCGTAAAACTGGACATCGATGCCCTGCGTCAGCGCATGGGCATGGTGTTCCAGCATTTTAATCTGTTCCCGCACATGACGATTCTGGAGAACATGGTGCTTGCACCGATGAAGGTAAAAGGTGTCAGCCGCGCAGATGCGGAGAAGAAAGCTTTGGAGCTATTAGACCGTGTGGGTTTAAAAGACCGCGCGGACGCGTATCCGATCCAGCTTTCCGGAGGACAGAAGCAGCGAGTTGCCATTGTGCGTGCGCTGGCAATGGAGCCGGAGGTGATGCTCTTTGATGAGCCGACTTCCGCGCTGGATCCGGAGATGGTAGGCGAGGTTCTGGATGTTATGAAGGAACTGGCTCACGAGGGCATGACTATGGTAGTTGTAACCCATGAGATGGGATTTGCAAAAGAGGTTGGAAACCGCGTGCTCTTCATGGCAGACGGAAAGCTGCTGGAAGAGGGAACGCCGGAGGAAATCTTTGACCATCCGAAGCATGAGCGTCTGAAAGAATTTCTTGCGAAAGTTTTATAAGGAATACGATGAGAGGTGCCGGGATTTTTCCGGCGCCTTTTTGCGATAAGATGTAATGAGAGTGAAATTATTTTGGAGACGGACAGGAGAAAACAAGTGACAGAAGAAAAAAAAGAGGCCCTGGCGGCCATTGAAGCCAGAAAAGAACTGATTTGTAATGTGGCAGACCATATCTGGGAGTATGCGGAGTTATCCCTTCAGGAATTTAAGTCGGCAGCTCTTTACTGTGAGGTACTGGAGAAAGAAGGATTCCGCGTGAAAAAAGGTATCAGCGGCATAGAAACGGCATTTTCCGCAAGCTATGGAAGCGGCCGTCCTGTGATTGGCCTTCTGGCAGAGTATGATGCGCTTTCCGGCTTATCCCAGACTGCCGGCTGCACCGAGGAGAAGCCGCTTAAGGAAGGTGGAAGCGGCCACGGTTGTGGTCATAATATCCTGGGGGCCGGTGCCATGGCTGCGGCATTTGGAGTGAAGGCTTATCTGGAACAAAATCAGACAGCTGGTACGGTGATCCTGTATGGCTGTCCGGGAGAAGAGGGCGGTGCGGCCAAGGCCTTTATGGCAAGAGATGGTGTCTGGAGAAATCTGGATGCGGCGTTAACCTGGCATCCGGATGATGTAAATGAAGTGGCGACAGGTTCCTCCAATGCCTGCATCCAGACCCAGTACAAGTTCCACGGCATTGCTTCTCATGCGGCAGGTGCACCCGAGATGGGACGCAGCGCGCTGGATGCGGTGGAATTGATGAATACCGGCGTCCAGTATCTGCGGGAGCATATGAGTGATAAGGCGCGCATCCATTATGCCATTACGGATGCCGGCGGCTGCAGCCCGAATGTAGTGCAGGCGAAAGCCAGTGTCCTTTATATGGTGCGCTCCAATCACGTGGCAGAGGCCGTGGAGCTGCAGAAGCGGGTGGACAAGATCGCCCAGGGCGCAGCGCTGATGACGGAGACCACGTTTGAGAAGAAATTCATTGACGGTGTGGCAGATACCATCAGCAATTTCGCGTTAGAGCGTGTGCTTTACCGTAACTATGAAGAGCTGGGTGTGCCGTCTTATACCGATGAGGAGAATGACTTTGCAGATACGCTGTGCAAAACCTATATGGGAAATGACCGGATTCCGGGCGTTGCAGCAGAAAATGATGAAACTGCGCGGGAGCAGGTTGCCGCTATGCAGAAGGCCTGCGGCCATTCCATGAACGCGTTCCTGGCGCCGCTGTACCAGAAAAATGCGTTTCAGGCAGGTTCGACCGATGTAGGCGATGTGAGCTGGCTGACTCCGACGGCACAGATCCATGTGGCAGCATGGCCGAACGGCTGCCCGGGTCACAGCTGGCAGAATGTTTCCTGTGACCGTACCGAGATCGGTCATAAGGCAGCAGTCCATGCAGGAAAGGTGCTGGCAGCTGCAGCCATTGACCTGTTTAACCAGCCGGAGATATTAAAAGAGGCACGGGAAGAGTTTGAAAAGCGCACGGCAGCAGGATTTGTGAGCCCGGTTCCGGCGGATGCGGTTCCAACCATTCCAGATTGAGTTCACAGAAGAAACACAAAGAGTTTAGAAAGTTTTAACAGGAGCGGGGGTTTAAAAACCTCTGCTCTTGTTGTATACTAAATAGAACAGAAATAAAAATATTCTGGAAATCATCGTAACTGGGAGGATATTGCAGACAGTTACAAAACAAAAGACATAAGGAGAATATAGTATGGGTATGAAAGAAGACGGACCGAAGCGGCCCAATAAAAAGCTGCTTTACTACTATGGAATCATCCTTCTGATCACCATTCTGCTGAATGCGCTGGTTATGCCTGCTCTGGCAGAACGGTCTGTGACAGAAGTAACCTACGATCAGTTCCTGGATATGCTGGACAACAAGCAGATCGCAGGTGTTACAAGAGGGGACAATCAGCTGACGTTCTGGACGGAGGATGTGCAGCAGGCACTGAATGGCCAGCTTCCGTTAAAATCCTGGAAGACGGCAGATATCAAGCTTTATAAGACCGGCTTATGGCCGGATGAAGATCTGACAGCCCGCCTGCGGAACGCCGGGATAACCTTCTCAGAATCTATCCCAACCCAGGCATCTCCACTGCAGAATTTTATTTTTAACTGGGTGCTGCCAATCCTGATGTTTGTGGTCATCGGCCAGATCCTCAGCAAGAGCATGGCGAAACGGATGGGCGGTATGGGAAATGCCATGACCTTCGGAAAGTCCAACGCCAAGATCTATGCGGAGACTGAGACCGGCAAGACCTTTGCAGATGTAGCCGGTCAGGAAGAGGCAAAGGAAGCTTTAAAGGAAATCGTGGATTTCCTTCATAATCCGCAGAAATATGCAGATATCGGTGCAGTTCTGCCAAAGGGCGCACTGCTTGTAGGCCCTCCCGGAACCGGTAAGACTCTGCTGGCGAAAGCAGTAGCCGGTGAGGCACATGTTCCATTCTTCTCCATCTCCGGTTCGGAATTTGTGGAGATGTTCGTCGGTATGGGCGCAGCCAAGGTGCGTGACCTGTTCAAGCAGGCGAATGAGAAGGCACCGTGTATCGTATTCATCGATGAGATCGACACCATTGGTAAGAAGCGTGACGGTTCCGGCTTTTCCGGAAATGACGAGCGGGAACAGACCTTAAACCAGCTGCTGACCGAGATGGACGGCTTTGATGGCCGCAAGGGTGTTGTCATTCTGGCAGCGACCAACCGTCCGGAGTCTCTGGACAAGGCACTCCTTCGACCGGGCCGTTTTGACCGGCGGATCCCGGTAGAGCTTCCGGATCTGAAGGGCCGTGTGGCAATCCTGAAGGTTCATGCAAAGAATGTAAAGCTTGGAAGTGATATTGACTTTGACGCCATCGGACGCGCAACTTCCGGTGCCAGCGGTGCAGAGCTCGCCAATATCATCAATGAAGGCGCACTGCGGGCAGTCCGTCAGGGCCGTGCATTTGTGACTCAGGCAGATTTAGAGGAGAGCGTGGAGGTTGTCATTGCCGGATACCAGAGAAAGGATGCTGCAGTTTCCATCAACGAGAAGCGCATCGTCTCTTATCATGAGGTGGGACACGCACTGGTGGCAGCATGTCAGAGCAACAGTGCCCCGGTGCATAAGATCACCATTATCCCGCGTACTTCCGGTGCTCTGGGCTACACCATGCAGGTGGAAGAGGGCGAACGTTTCCTGATGAGCAAGGAAGAGGCCTTAAACAAGATTGCGACTCTGACCGGCGGACGTGCCGCAGAGGAATTTATCTTCCATTCCATTACGACCGGTGCAGCCAATGATATTGAACAGGCCACCAAAATGGCGCGGGCCATGGTAACCCGTTACGGCATGAGCAGCCAGTTCGGTATGGTAGCGCTGGAGACAGTAAACAACCAGTATCTGGGCGGCGATACCTCCATGGTATGCTCTCCTGAGACCGCAAGACTGGTAGATGAGGAAGTGGTTGCCATTGTCAGACAGCAGTACGACAAGGCTATGCAGATCCTGAAGGATAATGCGGCGAAGCTGAATGAAATTGCTGCTTATCTGTTGGAGCGTGAGACCATTACCGGTGAGGAATTTATGGAGATTCTGAAGGCCGGGAAGGAAAACGCGGAAGAGGAAAGTGAGACGCAGAAGCCGGAAGCAGAAGCCGGACAGACATCGGGTGAAGTTTAAAAACGTGCGGGACAGATACGAACAAATGTTTGCACCTGTCCCGCTTTTGTGGTATAATCAGGGTTATCTGAGACATACTAGAGAGGAATCAGAAGAGAAAGGTTTACAGCCATGGCAAAGCAGTATATCAAGATTCGTGGTGCGAATGAGCACAACCTGAAACATATATCCCTGGACATTCCCAGAAACGAGCTGGTGGTGCTGACGGGCCTGAGCGGCTCGGGCAAGTCTTCCCTGGCCTTTGATACGATTTATGCAGAAGGGCAGCGGCGTTATATGGAGTCGCTGTCCTCTTACGCAAGGCAGTTCCTTGGCCAGATGGAAAAGCCGGATGTGGAGAGCATTGAGGGACTTTCCCCGGCCATCTCCATTGACCAGAAATCTACCAACCGCAATCCGCGTTCGACTGTGGGTACGGTTACGGAAATCTACGATTACATGCGTCTTCTCTATGCCCGCATTGGCATTCCGCACTGTCCGAAATGCGGCCGTGAGATCAAAAAGCAGACCATTGACCAGATGGTGGACCAGATCCTGCAGTTGCCGGAGCGCACCAGGATCCAGCTGCTGGCGCCGGTAGTACGCGGGCGCAAGGGTGAGCATGTCAAGCTGTTGGAGCAGGCGCGCAAGAGCGGTTACGTCCGTGCCCGTATTGATGGAAATCTCTATGAGCTTTCCGAAGAGATCAAGCTGGAGAAGAATATCAAGCATAATATTGAAATTGTGGTAGACCGCCTGGTGGTAAAAGAAGGCATTGAAAAGCGCCTGACGGATTCGATCGAGACGGTCATGGGGCTTTCTGACGGTCTTATGATCGTGGATGTGATCGATGGGGAACCCATGAATTTCAGCATGAGCTTTGCCTGCCCGGACTGCGGCGTCAGCATTGAAGAGGTGGAGCCGCGAAGCTTTTCCTTCAACAATCCGTTTGGAGCTTGTCCGGAGTGTTTTGGTCTGGGCTACAAGATGGAGTTTGATGAAAACCTTATGATTCCAGACCGCTCCTTAAGTATTTCCAGGGGTGCCATTGTGGTAATGGGCTGGCAGTCCTGCACGGACAAAAACAGCTTTACCCACGCAATCCTGGATGCCCTGTGTAAGGAATATCATTTTGATCTGGACACACCGTTTGAGGACTATCCGAAGGAGATTCAGGACGTGCTCCTGTACGGAACCAACGGAAAAGAAGTAAAGGTGTACTATAAGGGCCAGCGAGGGGAAGGCATATATCCGGTGGCATTTGAGGGACTGATCCGCAATGTGGAGCGCCGCTACAAGGAGACCTTCTCGGAAGCCTCCAAGGCAGAGTATGAGACTTTTATGCGCATTACGCCGTGCAAAGCCTGCAAGGGCCAGCGCCTGAAATCCAGTTCCCTGGCAGTTACTGTAGGCGGCATCAATATTTATGAGGCAACGGAGCTCTCCATTACCCACTTCCGCGCATTTTTGGAGGAGCTGAAGCTCACTCCAATGCAGGAATCCATCGGTCATCAGATTTTAAAGGAGATCAAGGCGCGACTGGACTTCCTGTTAAATGTAGGACTGGAATACCTGTCTCTGTCCCGGGCTACTGGTACTTTGTCCGGCGGTGAGGCACAGAGAATCCGCCTGGCAACCCAGATCGGCTCCGGCCTAGTGGGCGTGGCATATATTCTGGATGAGCCGAGCATTGGTCTGCATCAGCGCGACAATGACAAGCTGCTGGCAACTCTGACCCACCTTCGTGACCTGGGCAATACAGTTCTGGTGGTAGAGCACGATGAGGATACCATGCGAGCGGCGGACTGCATTGTGGATATCGGACCGGGAGCAGGCGAACACGGTGGAGAAGTGGTAGCCATCGGTACTGCGGAAGAGATCATGCAGAATGAGAAGTCCGTCACTGGCGCGTACCTTAGCGGCCGTATCCAGATCCCGGTGCCGAAGGAGCGCAGACAGCCGACCGGCTGGATCACAGTGCGCGGGGCAGCAGAGAACAACTTAAAAAATATCGATGTTTCCTTCCCACTTGGCATTATGACCTGCGTGACCGGTGTCTCCGGCTCGGGAAAAAGTTCCCTGGTCAACGAAATCCTTTATAAGGAACTGGCAAGAAAGCTGAACCGTGCGCGTACTATTCCGGGCAAATTTAAGAAGATCGAGGGATTGGAGCAGCTGGATAAGGTCATCAACATTGACCAGTCCCCGATCGGCCGTACTCCGCGTTCTAACCCGGCAACTTACACGGGCGTGTTTGATATGATCCGCGACCTGTTTGCGTCGACGCCGGATGCCAAGGCGAAAGGCTATAAAAAAGGACGTTTCAGCTTTAATGTGAAGGGCGGTCGGTGTGAGGCCTGCAGCGGTGACGGCATCATCAAGATTGAGATGCATTTTTTGCCGGATGTCTATGTGCCGTGTGAAGTCTGTGGGGGCAAACGCTATAACCGCGAGACGCTGGAAGTGAAATATAAGGGAAAGAGCATTTACGATGTGCTGAACATGACGGTAGAAGAGGCTATGAAATTCTTTGAGAATGTGCCGTCGATCTACCGGAAGATTGCGACCTTGAATGATGTGGGACTTTCGTATATCCGTCTGGGACAGCCGTCAACCCAGCTTTCCGGCGGCGAGGCACAGCGGATCAAGCTGTCGACGGAGTTAAGCCGCCGTGGAACCGGAAAGACCGTTTATATTCTGGATGAGCCGACAACCGGTCTGCATTTTGCGGATGTCCACAAGCTGGTGGAGATCCTGCGCAGATTGTCGGATGGTGGTAATACGGTCATTGTCATTGAGCACAACCTGGATGTGATCAAAACAGCGGATTACCTGATCGATATTGGACCGGAGGGCGGCGAGCGCGGTGGAACTGTTATCGCGAAAGGAACGCCGGAGGAAGTCGCAGAAAGCCCGGTATCTTATACTGGAAAGTATGTGAAGCGGTATCTGAGTAGAAACTGATCATCATAGGTGTTTTTAGAAAAATCCGAATGTCATTACACGGTAACATATGGTGTAATGACATTCGGATTTTTTATGTTTATAAAGGATAGAGCTGTGGGATTAATTGTTTACGAATTAAATCAAGCATATCTTGAATTAAATTGACGTTATTGGGATTTTCAGCATAAAAGGCGTGAATGTTTTGAACGGGAGGTGTTGAATCCAAAGTACAAAAATAAACATCGTATCGAGATGCAATTTGTTCCCATCTGCAAATGCTTTGAGAAATGAATGTAACGCCCATGCCATTGCTGGCAAGAAGCAGAGCAGCTTGAGGCGTACCATAGGTTATTAGATTTCCATATTTAAACTGATAGCGATTCATTTCTCGTTCTAAAAAATATGTGTAATTATTAATATTTTCGCCACAAACAAAAGGTGCACCGTCTAATATAGAAGAATCGATAAGGCAAGGATGTTCAATAGAGCATCCTTTGTATTTTTCTGGTGAAATAAGGCCAAGCGATTGAGGTATTACATAGATAAGATTTTCTTGGATTAAAAATTCATCTTGAATATTGTTATGCGTGTTTGAAAGGCTAAAAGTTCCGATCGCTAGAGTAGCAGGAAGATTGTCAATGTTTTTGTCATGTGTACTCAAAGCGTTGTTATTGATGGACAATTGTACGTCTGGATGAAGTTTTGCAAACGTGGGCAGTAAAAGGGGAAGCCAATAATGCCCACGTCCACTTCCGATGCTTAGACAGAAACGAGTTTTTGATAAAGATGATAATTGGTTTTGCATTTTGATCTGCAGTTGCCGGATATGGTTCATTTCTTGTATATAGAGATTTCCGGCAGCGGTCAGTCTGATCGGTGAATGTTTACGATCAAAAAGTTTCACACCTAATTCGCTTTCTAACTTATTTAATGCACTTGTTAATGCGGGCTGTGAAATATATAGTCTGGCTGCAGCTTTTGTTAAATTTTGTTCTTGAGCAACAGCTATGACATAATCTAATTTATCGAAAGACATAAAGCACACTCCTTAAATTATAAATATTTGTTTATAGTATTATTTATGGGAACATATTGGACAAAATGATGAATTACACAATATAATTATGTCATAAAGTATATGATGCTTTTGCAGCAAAGTCAATAAATGCAGAAATTGCATAAAAATTCTTGATATATGTCGACAAATATTTAAGAAAAAAGAAAAAAATATAAGGAGAATATTATTATGGGTGTTTCGAAAAAGTATGAATGGATGGGTTTGCCTTTACTGACATGGGTGGTGTTAGCTGGGATAACGGTATTAGGTATGTACTCAGGAAAAATGGGAACAGATTTTGGCTCTACAATATTTTGGCTTACAGTAATCGGAGCTATAATCATGGGAGTGGGCAATCAGCTTCCAATCGTAAAAGATTATTTAGGTGGTGGACCATTACTTTTATTATTACTTGGTTCTTTTGCAACATGGGCGAAATTAATACCGGAAGCTTATGTTGAAGCTGCAAATAACTGGATGTCTGGAATCAATTTTCAAGCTTTTTTTCTTACATTATTGATTGTAAGCGCAGTTATGGCTATTGAGCGAAAAATTTTGTTAAAATCTTTGGTCGGATATCTTCCGTGTATTTTAGGTGGCTTAGTAGGAGCTGCGATTATGGCGGCTGCAGCAGGCATGATTTGTTTCCATTTAAGTATCGGAGACATTTTGATGACTTATGTGATGCCTATAATGGGTGGTGGAAGTGCAGCAGGTGCTCTTCCAATGAGTAGCATTTATGAAGAGGTGACAGGAAAAGACAAGGATGTATATTACGGCATTGCGATGTCTGCATTGATGGTTGCTAATATTCTTTGCATTTTCTTTGCTGTTGGTTTGGATCTTTTAGGAAAGAAATTTCCAAAAATGACAGGAGATGGAAGTCAATTATTACGTAAAAAGAATGACAAAGATAGCATTGGAGATTCGGAGCAGGTTACATACAGTTTAGAAGATATGGGAAATGGAATGATGATCATGGCTGGGTGCTGGGTATTTGCCGGTCTTTGTTCCAAATGGTTTCTTCCTAAAATTTTTGGTGTATCGATTCATCAGTATGCATACTTGGTTATTATTGCGGTTGGATTAAATATTAGTGGTGTGTTGTCTGCAAAATTAAGAAAAGGAATTTGCAAAGTCTATGATGTAATGAAAGTTTGGCTGACACCGTCAGTATTTGCAGGAATGGCAATTTCTCTTCTGGATTTTCAGAGCTTTATCGATGCTATGTCAGTGAAAACACTGGTGCTTTCTGTTGCTATTATTGTAGGTTGTATTTTGGGAAGTGCGCTGATTGGTTATCTCGTGGGCTTTTATCCAATAGATGCCGCAATGACAGGAGGGTTATGCATGGCTAACATGGGAGGCAGTGGAGATATGCTGATTTTGGCTGCTGGAAACAGAATGGATCTTATGACTTACGCATCAATTTCCTCTAGAATTGGTGGAGCCATTGTACTTGCAATTTCGGGAGTTGTATTTGGTATGTTTGGCTGAATGGACATGCCGAGCTATGATTCATATAAACAATATGGTAAAAGGTTGGAGAAGCGATATGAAAATTGTAAATGTAAAAGTAATAAAATCAAACAGAGCTGTTTATTGTAAGATACTCACAGATGAAGGAATCACAGGTTTGGGGGAAAGTGGAGCATGGGGATTTTTGGATGCCAGTGCACAGGCAATAGAAACGTTTTCCCAGTATCTGATTGGAAAAGATCCGATGGATATTGAACATCTTTGGCAGTCCATGTATCGCTATTCGCATTTCCGTGGCGCAGCAATCATGGGTGCTTTGAGCGCGATAGATATTGCATTATGGGATATCAAGGGAAAATATTACAATGCGCCTATATGGCAGTTGCTTGGTGGAAAATGTAGAGACAAGGTGAGAGTATATGCACATGTGAATGGCTGTACGGTAGAAGAACAGGTCGAACATTGCTTAAAGGCAAAAGAAGAGGGATATACAGCAGTGGGACATATTAATCCGTTTTTGGATGAACCTTCGGATGTGCCATTTTCTGATGGAACTGCGGCAATGTTATATAAAGCAGAAGAGCGGGTAGGAAAAATACGAGAAGCAGTAGGAAAAGATATGGACATTTGTCTGGAATTGCATCGAAGACTGGAACCTGCTTTGGCTATTTCTTTGTCGGGTAAACTGGAACAATTTAACCCTATGTTTTTGGAAGATCCAATTAGACCGGATAATTTTGATGCAATGGCACAAGTGGCTTCTGCTTCTAGGATTCCCATTGCTACTGGAGAACGTATTCATAATATTTTTGAATTTCAAATGCTTTTGGAAAGAAGAGCATGCCATTATGTAAGAGCAAGCATTTGTTTATGTGGAGGTATTACGGGAGCTATGAAAATTGCGGCTGTGGCAGAATCTCATCATTGTAGTCTGGTGCCGCACAACCCGCTGAGTCCTGTTGCTACGAATGCAGAGTTACAGTTATGTGCAGCCATTGATAATTTGGCTATTGCAGAGTATCCATCACCAGATGTTCGTTCCACCCAAGATCAGTTTATGGGTAAGAAAAGTGGATTACGCATGCGTGATATGGTGAATCATGTACCAAATGTAAAAGACGGTTATGTTGAAATTCCAACAGAACCAGGATTGGGAATTGAACTGGTGCCAGATGTAGAGAAACTATTTCCTTTTCAGTCGCACAAAATTGCTACTAGAATGAGAATAGATGGTTCTGTGTGCGATCAATAAGATTTCAGTAACAAAAAGGTTCTCTTTTTACGAAATAACCGGTAAAAGAGAACCTTTTATTGTCGAAGCAGTTTATAATGAATTTGGTGTTATTTCAGAAAATAATTCTGCCTACCTTCCCGGAAAAAGTATTTCCGGTGCATACCAATGAACAGAAGCAGAGTGAGAAACTCTGCCATCGGTACAGCGAGCCAGGCACCGTTGATTCCAAGAAACTGCGGCAGGATCAGCAGGGAGATCGTGGTAAAGACCAGCGTTCTCGCAAAGGAAATGATTGCGGATACTCTTCCGTTGGACAGTGCGGTGAAAAATCCGGAGGAAAGGATATTAAACCCGCAGAACAGAAAGTTTATGGCAAACAGCCGGAAGCCGGTGACAGCCAGCTCATAGGTTTTCGGATCATCCGTGAAGATGGTGACAATGCCGGTGGAAAGGAAGATGGCTGCCGCAGTCATAAATGCGGAAACGATTGCAGTGAACCGGAAAGAAATATGGTAAATATTTTTCAGTTCCTTTCGGTTTTCAGCGCCGTACTGGAATCCGATCACTGGGCTGATGCCGATGGAGAATCCCAGATAAAAGGCCTGGAATAAAAACTGACCGTACAAAAGAATGGTGATGGCAGCAACTCCGTTCGGTCCGGCCAGGCGCATCAGGATGATGTTAAATAAAAGGGTGATCACGGCATTGGAAAACTGGGTGACCATTTCGGAAGAACCGTTGTAGCAGGCCTGTAGGAGTTCTTTTACACGGAAAGAAAAACGGGTCAGATGCAGTTCGTGTCTGGGTGACAGGAAAAAGACCAGTCCGATCACGGCAGGGATGGTCTGTCCCAGTCCGGTTGCCATGGCGGCTCCGCCGATTCCAAGCTGACACGGTACAATGAGAACATAATCCATAACGGCATTGACCAGTCCGGCCAGGATTGTGAGGATCAGCCCCATATGCGGAGCTCCGGCAGTAACCAGAAAACACTGGAACAGGGTCTGGAGCATACAGGCCGGGGAAAACAAAAGCAGGATCTTCAAGTAGGTTATGCTGTCAGCCAGAAGCAGGTCGTTTGCACCAAGCATCCGGCAGATCGGTTCTGGAAAGAGAACAGCGATCAAAGCGGCGAAAAAGCTGAATAACAGTCCGACTAAAAGAAACAGAGAGAGGCATTCCCGTGCCTCTCTTTTTTTGCCCTCGCCCAGATATTTGCTGATGACAGCTGTGCCGCCGGTTGCCAGCATGGTGCCGACAGCGATGACAACGCTAGCAGCAGGAAAGGCGATATTTAAGGAAGAAAGCGCATTGCTTCCGACAAAGCGGGATACGAAAATGCCGTCCACAATTGTATAGAGGGACATAAACATCATCATGATAATAGATGGAAACGCAAATTTCAGCAGCGACCAGGGGCTGAAATGCTGATTAATGGATGTTGTCATTATAAAAACTCCTCGATATTCTGAAAATAGTCTTGAACATACAGGTGACTTTTGAGAGAATAAACCATAGGGTTACCCGATAGTCAATGGCCTTTCTGCCATTTACGAGGGCAGCGAACTCTGCGGCGGAAACTTCACCTTTATCAGCAGCGTTGCATCCGTATCCGGTGAGATCCGGAAAACGGCAGATCAGCTGGCAGAAGCTGGAAAGACTCCGCTGTATTTCAGCCGGGACGGGAAGCTTCTTGGTATGATCGCGGTGGCCGATGTCATCAAGGAAGACAGTCCGCGTGCCGTGAAAGAACTGCAGAACATGGGCATCCGCGTGGTGATGCTGACCGGAGACAATGAGCGCACGGCAAAAGCCATCGGCGCACAGGCCGGTGTGGACGAAGTCATCGCCGGAGTGCTTCCGGAGGGCAAGGAAAGTGTCATCCGTTCTTTAAAGGAACAGGGCAAGGTAGCCATGGTTGGAGACGGCATCAACGATGCTCCGGCCCTGACCCGTGCCGATATCGGAATCGCCATCGGCGCAGGAACCGATATCGCGATCGATGCGGCCAACGTGGTTCTGATGAAGAGCCGGTTAAGCGATGTCCCGGCAGCAATCCGCTTAAGCCGCGCAACGCTGCGTAACATCCGCGAGAACCTGTTCTGGGCATTTTTCTACAATGTGATCGGAATCCCGTTAGCAGCCGGAATCTGGTATCCGCTGTTTGGACTGAAGTTAAATCCGATGTTCGGCGCGGCGGCTATGAGCCTTTCCAGCTTCTGCGTGGTAACCAATGCCCTGCGTCTGAACCTGTTCAAGATGTATGACGCATCCAAAGACAAGAAGAAAAAACAAAGCAGACCACATGATGAAAGTCATGTTGATCATAAAGAGAAAAAGGAGAAGAAAACTATGACGAAAACCATGAAAATCGAAGGAATGATGTGCGGTCACTGTGAGGCAAGAGTGAAAAAGACTCTGGAAGGTATTGAGGGCGTAACCGGCGCAGAGGTAAGCCATGAGAAGGGAACCGCAGTCGTTACTCTGGAGAAAGAGATCGCAGACAGCGTGCTGAAAGAGGCTGTAGAGGCACAGGATTACAAGGTGGTATCTGTAGAGTAATTGCAGGTAAGGTGGCATGTACGGGCGTTTACCTGTTTTGCAGGAAGCAATTGGAAACGTCCGGTGCATGCATGATATAGCTTAAGTTGCGGCTGACAAGATCATGCGGCTGTCTGGGAAAGCACAGGCAGCCGCAGACGTTGAAAAAAGAAAAAACTGGATTTGGGTCAGAAATCCAGATGAAACAATCAGGAGGAAGAGCCGTGTCACATTCACAAAATTCTATGGGCTACATGGTGGTGCTTTGCATCATCCTGTACATAGTGGGCGTATCCATTTATCTCTTCGTAAAATTTGTAAGAAAAAAACTAGATGAGGCGAGAGACCGCAGATTCCAGAGGGAACATCAGGGAAGTCCGATGACAGAAATAAAAACGGAAGATCCGTCGGAAAAGCAGATTCATTCATAAGAAAGAAAAACTGACAGAAAAAGAAGACAGAAGGGAGCAAGCTATTATGACAGACATGATTGTAATCTTAGTCATTGCAGTATTTGTACTTCTTGGTGTAAAATCCACCATCAAGCATTTTAAAGGCGAGGGAGCCTGCTGTGGAGGCGGCGGTGGAAGCCTTCCGCCGGAGAAGAAAAAACTCGAGAATCCGGTCATCGGAAAGAAGATCGTTAAGATTTCCGGCATGCACTGCGAACACTGCGTCAACGCAGTCACCGAAGCCATCAACAAGATTGACGGTGCATCCGCAGAAGTCAGCCTGCACGGCAAAAAAGCCGTGGTAAGCTATGACCGCGAGCTGGATGAAGCACTGCTCAAAAAAACGATTGAGGATGCCGGGTATAAGGTGGAAGCGATCAAATAACAATTTGATTAACTTTAATAGGGCCGTGTGAGTTGCCTTTCGGCAACTCACA
>NZ_DBFCCJ010000060.1:0-1546 GCF_048380235.1 Ventrimonas sp.
CCGAGCAGAAAGACCAGATGCAGCGGCAGTACAATGATGCCAAACGCCAGATGCAGGAGTATGGCATCATAAAGCAGAATGTGGACGGCATTCTGCGGACAGCACCGGGAAAGGAGCAGATGCAGGAACGGTAAATCTGCACAAAATATTGTTCGGATTTTTGAATCTCAAACGCTTAGACCGGGTGGCGTTTCCGCCCGAAATCATGTAAAATAGACTTAGACAACGAAAGCGAGGAACCCTCTATGGCAGAAGTGAACGATAACGGCTCTATCCAGCTTTTTGAAGATCAGAAAATCCGTACTGCATGGGATGCAGAAAAGGAAGAATGGTATTTTTCGATTATTGATGTTATTTCTGTTTTAACTGGAACAGCCAATCCACGGCGTTATTGGAGCGACCTTAAGCGTAAGCTGAAAGCTGAGGGGGCAAATGAGTTGTACGAAAAAATCGTACAACTGAAAATGTTGTCCTCTGATGGAAAACGGTACAAGACAGATGTCGCCAACACCGAACAGCTTTTGCGTATCATCCAGTCCATCCCGTCCCCGAAAGCTGAACCGTTCAAGGCATGGCTGGCAATGGTGGGCAAGGAACGCATCGAAGAAACCATCGACCCGGAGCAAGCTATTGACCGTGCGCTTGATACCTATTTGAAGAAAGGCTACTCCGAAGAATGGATTCACCAGCGGCTTTTGGCAATCCGCATCCGCAACGAACTAACGGACGAATGGAAGAAGCGCGGAGTGCAAAAGGGCAAGGAGTACGCCATCCTGACCGATGAAATCTCCCGCGCATGGTCCGGCATGACCACGGGGCAGTACAAGCGGCTGAAAGGTCTGACAAAAGAAAATCTCCGGGACAACATGACCGATTTGGAACTTGTGCTGACCATGCTGGCGGAAGCATCTACCACGGATATTTCCAAGACTGCAAAGCCGCAGACCTTTGAAGAAAACAAGCAGGTTGCTAAACGCGGCGGCAAGGTAGCCGGTATTGCACGGCAGGCTCTTGAAGCAGAAACTGGCAAGCCCGTTATTACAGAAAAGAATGCGTTTGACTTCCAGCAGCTTGTGACCGACATTGTAGAAGATGCCGCCGAACTGCCGGAAAATCCCACCGAGAAAAAAGATAAAGACTGATACATGAAAAATAGCCGGACACAGCAGCCACAAGGCCACCGTGTCCGGCTATTTCTGTGTTGGCAACGACACATCACTTTTGCTGAAAATAATGTGTCATTGTCGAGCTGGCGGTATCACTCACCCGCAAAATCGAACCTCTGTCCGTCAAAGTCCGCATCAGTCATGTGCTCCAACTTTGCAATGGTTCCATTCGCCAGCCGCCGCATTTCTGTGTCCATATCCGGCAGGGCGGCCAGCATCCGTGCCATCGTGCGGCGGCGGTCAGAGGTGTGGTACATACAGATCAAATTTTCTTCTTCCACGCTAAAATTCATGTGTCAGACCTCCAATTCCTTTGCCTTTTCCCGTGGCAGCGTTTGCTTGCTCTGTTCCTTTTTTGCGGCATCCAGCTGTGCCCGGAT
>NZ_DBFCCJ010000061.1:0-4263 GCF_048380235.1 Ventrimonas sp.
GGACAGCAATTTGCTGCTTTAAGATACGAAAAAAATATTTTGGTTGTTGAAGAAACTACATCCGCTGGTGGATGCGGCTTCTTCAACGCGGCTTCTTCATGCCCTGCGTCAGCCTGTCTTTATGACAGTGCGGCGTGGGGCATTTTTTATTGTTCGGAAAGAGGTGGCCTGATATGAATTTACCAAAACGAAATAGTGCGGACGGGCGCTGTTACTGGATGAAGCTCGAGGTGCAGGAAGAACTGCAACCGCTCTTTGACCAGTGTATCCAGGATGCCATTGACGGGAGAATCACGCGGCTTGATTGCCACTGGCCGCCGGTAGTGGTCAGCAGCGAAGGCGCGCCCTTTGAGGTGTGGCAACTGCTTCGGACATGGACCGAAGCGCAGCGGGCCGAGACCCTTGACGCGGAAAAGGCCATCGCCTTCAGCGAAAACCTGCGCCGCCAGAGCCGGTGGGGTGAAATTGACCACCATCTACTTGATATGCTGCAACGGGAGCTACAGGAGAAATATTTTATCGTGACAGGCAATGAAGATGACCACTTCTGGGATCGGGAGTATTCCCTAAAACCAGGTATCCGTGCAGAGCAGGTCCCGGAGCCGCTGCTGCGTTTCGCCTGCTATGTGGCGGTGAGCTATAAGGTATATGGTATGGACTTTCAGTATCTGGACGCCAATTACCTCTTTGGATTGGTGGAGAAAGTCCGTCCGGATATGGTGAAAAAGCTGAAAGAACATGGGACCGGCAGGTTGCCGCTCAACCTGCAAAAGCGGAAAACAGAGCACTTCACCGCATCGGCCAACGATGCCTTTGCTGCAATCCGTATTACTGCCAGGGACAATACGGAGGAATGCTGCCGTGAAGTGCTGAACTACCTGTGTGAGCTTCTGGAGCAGGAGGATTTTCCCCGCAGCTATGCGGTGGAGTTCAAAGGACCGGAAAAGAGGTATCTTCCCATCACAGGTCTGCCCAAAAAGGGAGTAAACCAGCTCTTTGCCTGTGCCGTGCAGTACCCCGGCCTCCACCCCCTGATGGAACGGTACGCCCGGCTTGCCATGCGGCAATATGAGCAGTACACCAATCTCAGCGATGAGCAGTGCGCGCTCCCCGGAAGTTTTGCCGTGTTCGCTCTGGGAATGCTGGGGCAAGAGTGGCGGCAGCTGGTATGGGATTATCTCGATCTCTGTGATGATGAGCACTCCCACTTACAGGAAAAATTCCTCCGGGAGTATGTGAAACAGTTCGGATTTACCGCCGATACCGTCCCTGTATTTGTCCGTGGGGTGCTGTCCATGCAGAACATGAAGTATTCCAAGGACTATGCCGCGTGGATGGCAAACGCAGAAAGCCTGGACGCTCTGCTGGAGGCAAAAATCCACCTGTCTGAGATCGTTCCAAGCGGTTTTTCCTCCGACGAGGATGACGATGATGACGATGATGACGAGGACGAGAAACCCGCAGAAGAAACAGAAGCCAGCCCGGAGGAAGTGCTGCAATACGCATGGGAAACGGTCTGCTATGTGATCTGGGGCAAAGCCAGCGCCAAGGGTGGTCAGAAAGTGGTGGAAGCAGCTTCGGAGGAACTGAAGGAACTTTACCGACAGATTTTTATTCCGATAACGAAGAACCTGGAAGGAAGTGGTGGCCTGCTATGAGTTTGCCGAAACGCGACGGCGTACAAGGTCGTTATTATTTGATCCAGAAACCAGATACGAATCCCGAAGTGCTGGAACACGCCGATCAGTGCATCCAGGATGTGTTGGATGGAACTGCAAAAGAAAACCATTCCGGCTATCCGGTGGTCGTTCGGAACCAAAGCGGAACGCCCTTTCTTCCCAGCCAACTCCTGGAGCGGTATCTGTCCAAACTGCCTTTGAAGGGATTCCCCTACGAGGAAGCTGTTATATTCTGCGATGCCCTACGGCGGCTGGTGGGCTGGAGGGAGATTGGCTACACCTTGGGAAAATACATCAAACACCAGGTGCAGGAGAGGTTTTTTGAGATTAGAGAGAATGAGGACTACTTTTCGCCTTTCCCACTCTGTACCGCATGGCCGGAGCTACGGCCGGAGGATGTGGACGAGAACCTACTGCGCTTTACCTGCTATGTGGCGGTCTGCTATACGGTGTATGGAGCCAGCGATAATACGGTTATAACCGAACACTACCTTGATCTGGTTTCCCAGCTTCGCCCGGATATGGTGAAGCAGCTGAAAACAGCTGGCAGCGGCAAATTGCCAAAGGACATCCAGCGGCGTAAGACGGAGCATTTCACCGCATCGGCCAATGATGCGTTTGCTGCCATCCGCATCACCGCCAGGGACTCCACCGAGGAGTGCTATGCTGAAATCCTGGACTACCTGTGTGCGGTGTTGGAACAGGAGGAATTTCCCCGCAGTTACTCGGTGGAGTTCCGTGGGAAGGAAAAACTCTATCTGCCCATTCCCGGCTTGCCCAAAAAGGGCGTCAATCAGCTCTTTGCCTGTGCTGTGCAGCACCCTGATCTTCATCCGGCTATGGAGCGATACGCTCGTTTGGCTATGCGGGAGTTTGAGTGGTATCAAAACCTTGCGGATGAAGCCTGTGCGATGCCCGGCACCTTCGCCGTGTTTGCCCTGGGGCTGGAGGGAGAACCGTGGGCGCCGCTGGTGACGGAGTATCTGGATCTCTGCGACGACGAGCACTCCTCCCTGCAAGGAAAATTTCTTCATGCCTTGATTCGGAAGTTTGGGTTTCAATTATGGACACTGGGGGTATTGGTGCGGGGCGCATTATCTATGCAGTGGCTGGAGCCTGCCAGAGAATTCCGCAGCCTGATCGCCAATGGGGAAAGCCTGGATGCACTGCTGGCAGTCAAGCGCCGCTTTTCCGCTTATCTCCTGCCGGAAGAAAACGAAGACCCGAAATTCCGGGCCATCGCTTGGCAGAGCCTGCTCTGGGCCATCTGGGGGCAAGCCTCTGAAAACGGCGGCAGCAAGGTCATTAAGACGGCTCCGAAGGAACTGAAAGAGCGGTATTCTGAAATTTTTCGATCACAGGATGCGTAAAGAGATCTGCGAAATCTTTTACTACAAGGAGGCTGCCCAATGGCATTAACATTAAACTTTCGAGACATCACCCCTGAAGACACCAGAATCCTCCGTATGGTAGCACTGAGAAACGGAAAAGCGGAAGATTATCTCTGCTGCGATGTTACCAATGAGGACGGCGTAACCCAGACTACCTGGTACAGCAAAGCGGATGTGGCCCTCTGGGGCGAGGATTATATCCGGGCGCACACCACAATGGAGTACAGCGATTATACGGGATGGATCATCAGCCTGGATATGGAGCCGTGGAACGATGCACAGGCGTCGCCCGCCAACCAGGAGAAAGGGGCGTCCCTTCCCCAAATTCCCACCTGGCTGGAGGGCCATGTTAAGGAACAGGCACAAAAGCGCCTGCCCACCGTGACCCTCTGCTCCTCTGCTGGAAATGAACTGCTGGAGGTTTGGTATTACGGAGAGTTGTTCACGGTGAAGGGAGAGCCCCAACCCTATATCATAGATGGCGACGAGGCCCCTGGATTGGTGGCAGCCCGTGACCCGGAGAGCGGCGAGACATTTGTCATCTTCGACAACGGGCGGCATGGCTATAACAACCTGTTCTGCGATGAGCATGATCCGGCAGAACTGGAACACCGCCCCCTCAAGCGGTATGAAATCCCTGCCTCCAAGTTGGTGCTGGAGCTGGGCTGCGGCAACGACTATGAGAACGAAAAAGAGGACTTTGAGGTGGACGAAGCGGATACCGTAGAACTGATCAACGGTGAGCGGATGCCCTGGGAGCAGGTCAAGCGGGACGGCATCGACTACATTGCACTTTACTATGTGAATGAAAAAGGGCAACAGGTGCAGATTCTGGATGCGGAACTGGCATGAGTACAACAGGACTGTTTTGGTAGCAGAATAAGGAGAGAAGCAAAATGGAACAGGCATATTGCACCGCAGTTTTCTGGCGCGGCGGAGAAAAGATTGATCTGAATGGGCGAAAGCCGGATGCGGTACGGTGCCTATCTGTGACGGGAGAGCGGAAGGTGAATCTGTCCTTCCTGCGAGATTATCCCAATCTGGAGGAACTAACCCTAATGGAAAAGTGTGAGGGTGTAGAAGTTCTCTCCGGGCTAAAGCAGCTTCATACACTGTCCCTATGGCTGTCGGCCCCTGTTTCCTGGGACAATGTTTCTCTCCCCGGCCTGCGTGTTCTCCACCTGCGTGGGGAA
>NZ_DBFCCJ010000062.1:0-14613 GCF_048380235.1 Ventrimonas sp.
ACCCCATTCCGGTACGCGCCTACAAAGACCGGATCTTTCGGATGATCTTTAAGGAAAAGCGAGCGCTTCTGGCACTTTATAATGCAATGAACGACACCGCATATCAGGATCCGGAAGAGCTGGTCATCACGACACTGGAAAACGCCATTTATCTTGGTATGAAAAACGATGTATCCTTTATGATCTGCGACCGGCTGTTTCTGTATGAACACCAGTCCACGAAAAATCCAAATATGCCGCTGCGAAATCTGTCGTATGTGGCAGATCTTTACTCGGTGCTGACAAAAGACATGTTTTTGTATGGAGAACTTCCGGTAGCAATTCCGGAGCCTCGTTTTGTGGTATTTTACAACGGAGAACAGCAAATGGAGGAACGAGCCGTCCTTCGTCTGTCTGATCTTTATCGCCCCAGAACCGAGCATCCCTACCTGGAACTGGAAACACTGGTATTAAATATTAACAAAGGTTATAATGCAGAATTGATGGAAAAATGCCGGGAGCTTTATGACTATTCCGCGTTTGTTGCATTGGTCCGTGAAAAACGAAAAAACGGCATGAACCTTAAACGCGCAGTCAATGAGGCAATTGATGAATGTATTCATCAGGATATCATGGCAGATTTCCTGCGCAAAAACCGAGCGGAGGTTGTGAAAATGAGTATCTATGAATATGATGAAGAGAAAAATTACAGAATGCTTCAGGAACAATCATGGGAAAGAGGACGTGAAAAAGGGAGAGAAGAAGAAATAATCAGCCTGATTCTTAAAAATTTGAAAAAGGGTTGTTCTTCGGCACAAATTGCAGATTTTCTGGATCTGGATAAAATCGTTGTCAAGACAGTATGCAGGCTTGCATCTGAGACAGCTCCGGACTATGACCTGGAAAAAATTTATGAGAGCTATTGGCAATTAACGCATTATGATAATTCAATTGTAATTAAATCATAATCACTAAAGGTCCGAAGTTCCGGTCTGGCGCTATGCTCGCGCACGAATCTGCGAACGCGTCACTGGCGCGTTCTTGATATGCAATGCAGGAAAATTCTAATGTGCCGCTCATTCTGTATGGTGTGCCCGGAACTTCTGCTGTACTGGCTATGCCAGGATAATAATAAACGCAGCCAGAACGTTGCTGACGAAAGTCTGTAAATCCAGCTTTTATCTAATCGTAGCGTTCTGGCTGCGTTTTCTTTTTATGGCAGAGTTAATATAGGCTGTAGCTATTATTTTTTGTAGCAAAGCCAATACAGCAGGAAGGCAGTCTCTTTCACTTCCGGACCTTTATTCAGCTTTGTAACTCAAATTTTTTATTAAATCTCGTTCACTTTTCTCTTTACATACGTGGTATGTAACAGATGATGCGCCTTCTCGCTTCCAGGCTCACCAAGATACGTTGTGTACAGCTCCTTGATCGCTGGATTCTCGTGAGATTTCCGGATCGGGTTGTTTTTGTCAGCGTCATAGAGAACCTGGGCGCGCAGACTGCGGATATCGACGCTGTTGCGTACGTAGCCAGGCTGCTGCGGCTGGCCGCCGCCGTTGATACATCCACCCGGACAGCCCATGATCTCGATGAAATGATAGGTAGCTTCACCGGATTTGACTTTTTCAAGCAGCTTTCTTGCGTTTCCAAGGCCGGAGGCGATGGCTACCTTAACTTCCAGACCTGCTACCGGATAAGTAGCTTCCTTGATGCCTTCCATGCCGCGGACGTCGGTGAAGTCCAGATTCTGTAATTCCTCACCGGTCAGGGTTTCCACTGCGGTGCGGAGTGCTGCCTCCATAACACCGCCGGTTGCGCCGAAGATAACAGCTGCACCGGTTCCAAGTCCCAGAGGAGCGTCAAATTCTTCGTCCGGGAGGGTAGTGAATTTCAGGCCGACCTTGCGGATCATGCGTGCAAGCTCCCTTGTGGTTAAGGAGTAATCTACATCCGGAACTCCGTTTGCAGCTTCACCCGGTCTCTGGATCTCGAATTTCTTTGCGGTACACGGCATGATGGAAACGGAAACGATATCCTTCGGATCCAGTCCCATCTTTTCAGCGTAGTAGGATTTTGCAATGGCACCGAACATCTGCTGCGGGGATTTGCAGCTGGATAAGTTCTCGGTCATATCCGGGAAATAGTGCTCACAGTATTTGATCCAGCCCGGGGAGCAGGAGGTGATGAGCGGAAGCACACCGCCGTTCTGCACACGATCCAGGAATTCATGTGCCTCTTCCATAATGGTCAAGTCGGCGCTGAAGTTGGTGTCGAATACCTTGTCAAAGCCGATGCGGCGAAGGGCTGCTGCCATCTTGCCCTGTACATTGGTGCCGATCGGATAACCAAATTCCTCGCCCAAAGCGGCGCGTACTGCCGGAGCGGTCTGCACGATGACATGTTTTTGCGGATCTGCGATGGCTGCCAGAACCTCGTCCACCTGGGATTTCTCCTGGAGAGCACCGGTTGGGCAGACTGCGATACACTGGCCGCAGGAGACACAGGAGGTCTCGCCCAGTCCCATATCAAACGCGGATCCGATAAAGGTGGCAAAGCCGCGCATGTTGGCGCCGATAACGCCAATGCCCTGTACCTTCTCGCAGACTGCAGAACAGCGGCGGCAGAGGATACATTTGCTGTTGTCACGGATCATGTGAACGGCGCTGTCATCGATGACGGACGGGGTGCGCTCACCATCGTAATAGTCTTCATCGGTAACGCCGAGCTCCTTACAGAGCTGCTGCAGCTCGCAGTTTCCGCTGCGGACGCAGGATAAGCATTTGCGGTCATGGTTGGAAAGCAGAAGCTGCAGGGTTTTTCTGCGGGACTCCAGTACCTTTGGGGTGTTGGTCCATACTTCCATGCCTTCGTTGATCGGGTATACGCAGGAAACCACCAGGCTTCTTGCGCCTTTAACTTCTACTACACAGATACGGCATGCGCCGATCTCGTTGATCTCTTTTAAGAAGCACAGAGTCGGAATTTCAATGTGCGCCAGTCGGGCTGCCTCCAGAATGGTGGAGCCTTTCGGGGCACTGACTTCCATGCCGTTGATTTTGATTGTGATATTCTCCATAGCCATTCTCCTCCATTACTGTTTGTAGATCGCGCCGAATTTACATTTCTCCATGCAGGCACCGCATTTAACACACTTATCGGTGTCGATGATATGCGGATTCTTGACGGAGCCGATGATAGCGCCAACCGGGCAGTTTCTTGCACACAGGGTACAGCCCTTACATTTGTCTGCGTCGATATGGTAGGAAAGGAGCGCTTTGCAGACGCCTGCCGGGCAGCGTTTCTCTTTGATGTGTGCTTCGTACTCGTCACGGAAGTAACGCAGAGTGGACAGAACCGGGTTTGGAGCTGTCTGGCCGAGACCGCAGGCAGAATTCTCTTTCACGTAGTAGCAGAGCTCTTCCAGCTTATCCAGATCTTCCATGGTAGCGGTGCCCTTGGTGATCTTGCTGAGGATCTCCAGCATACGTTTGGTGCCGATGCGGCATGGAGTACATTTACCGCAGGATTCTTCAACAGTGAATTCCAGGAAGAATTTTGCGATATCTACCATACAGTCGGTTTCATCCATAACGATCAGACCGCCGGAACCCATCATGGAGCCGATGGAGATGAGGTTGTCGTAATCGATCGGGATATCAAAGTGCTCTGCCGGGATACATCCGCCGGACGGACCACCGGTCTGTGCTGCTTTGAATTTCTTGCCATTCGGGATGCCGCCGCCGATCTCTTCGATGACCTCGCGCAGGGTAGTACCCATCGGGATCTCTACGAGGCCGGTGTTGTGGATCTTACCGCCCAGTGCAAATACCTTGGTTCCTTTGGACTTCTCAGTACCCATGGAAGAAAACCATTCCGGACCGTTTAAGATGATCTGCGGGATGTTGGCATAGGTCTCTACGTTATTTAAGATGGTCGGCTTGCCAAATAAGCCCTTCTGTGCCGGGAACGGAGGACGCGGACGCGGTTCGCCGCGGTTTCCTTCAATGGAGGTCATGAGTGCGGTTTCCTCGCCGCAGACGAAAGCTCCGGCACCGAGTCTTAAGTCGATATCAAAATCGAAGCCGCTTCCGAAAATATCTTTTCCTAACAGTTCCATCTCGCGTGCCTGGCTGATAGCGATTTTCAGACGTTCTACTGCGATCGGATACTCTGCGCGCACATAGATGTAGCCCTGGTTTGCACCAATGGCGTAACCGGCAATGGCCATAGCCTCCAGTACCGCGTGCGGGTCACCCTCTAAGACGGAGCGATCCATGAATGCGCCCGGGTCACCCTCATCTGCGTTACAGCAGACGTATTTCTGGTCAGCTTCATTCTGCTTGGCCAGTTTCCATTTGAGACCGGTTGGGAATCCGCCGCCGCCGCGTCCGCGCAGGCCGGAGTCGATCAGGCACTGGATGACATCGTCCGGAGTCATCTCGGTAAGGACCTTGCCCAGGGCCTGATAGCCGCCGGTTCCGATGTACTCTTCAATGACTTCCGGGTTGATGATGCCGCAGTTGCGCAGGGCAATACGGTGCTGCTTCTTGTAGAAATCTGTGTCGATCAGGGCCTTGACACCGGCTGGGGTAACTGTCTCCTGGTAGAGGAGACGGGTAACGACACGTCCCTTTAATAAGTGCTCCTGAACGATCTCAGGAATATCTTCTACCTTTACCATGGAGTAGAAGCTGGCATCCGGGTAGACGATCATGATCGGGCCCAGGGCGCAGAGACCGTGACATCCGGTCTGGACTACGGAGACTTCCTTTTCCAGTCCGGCCTTTTTGATCTCTTCTTTTAATGTTTCCATAATCTGCTGGCTTCCGGAGGAGGTACAGCCTGTTCCACCGCAAACCAATACATGTGAACGATACATCTGTTGTCCTCCTTATTTCAGATCTGCAGAATTTAAGGTATATTCTTCGACAATGTGTCCGCCGATCAGATGGCGCTCTACCACCTCGGCAGCCTTGTCCGCATTCATTTTGATATAAGTAACCTTCGGCTTGCCCGGCTCCATGACTTCTACGATAGGCTCATACTGGCAAAGACCGATACAGCCGGTCTGGGTAACGGAAATTTTATCGGTCAGGCCCTTTTCCTGAACCAGAGTGGAAAGGGCATTTAAGACAGGTCTGGCACCGCTGGCGATGCCGCAGGTAGCCATGCCGACTACAACGCGGGTATGAGTGTGGTCTTCTGCACGCATGCTGACCTGACTCTGCATCCTCTCGCGGATTGCTCTTAATTCTTCAAGGCTTTTCATGTTAGGTTGGTCCTCCTTAATAAACCGATCCTCCGTCGGTTTCAAGTTTGTTTTCAGTCAGATAGTCTTTGAGGTAGCTGGAAATTTCAGGTGCGGTAAGGGGAACGTCTCCAAGGATGGCACGCATCTCGCGGGTATCCAGGGAAAATTCTTTGTTGCCGCAGCGGTAAACATAGAGAAAATCGGTTGCCGGGTGGCCCTGGATCAGAGTGTGGATGGTGGCAGTCATGTCACCGAGAGGCATCCGGTCAATGTGATTTAAGGTGAAGACCGCAGTGACCATGGTTCCTTTTCCGGGCTCTGATTCGATGGAGAAACTTCCGCCTGTACTTTCGGCGGCAAATTTGAAAAAAGGAACGCCCAGGCCTACCTTTCTGGTGGTACGGCTGGTGTAGAACGGATCGGTAACCTGTCTGATCTGCTCTGGTGTCATGCCGCAGCCATCATCCGTGATGATGACAGTGAGTTTGTCCGCTTCCGGCTGTACATCTACGGTAATCTGTACCAGGGATGCGCCGGCACGGGTGGAATTTTCTGCTACGTCAAGGATGTTTAAGGAAATTTCCGGCATCATAGGCTATTGATATTTGGCAAGGATGCCGGGAATGTCGTCCGGGGTGAGCCGTCCGTAAACTTCGTCGTTGATCATCATGACGGGAGCCAGTCCGCAGGCGCCGACACAGCGGCACGAATCCAGCGAAAAACGCCCGTCCGGAGTGCACTCTCCGTTGGTGATGCCAAGAAGCTCTTCCAGTTTTGAAAAAATGGCGCCGGAGCCTTTTACGTAGCAGGCAGTGCCAAGGCATACGGAAATCTGATATTTGCCCTTTGGCTGCAGTGCGAACTGGGAATAGAATGTGGAAACGCCGTAGATCTTTTCTAACGGGATTCCGGTTTCATCGGAAATCATAGTCTGGACTTCGATCGGCAGGTAGCCGTAAATATCCTGAGCCTGCTGCATAATCGGCATGAGTGCGCCCTGGGTGTCCTTAAGTTCAGCGATCACCTTTTTTAAAGCAGCCTCCTGCTCCGGTGTTCCGCTGAACGGAACCGTCTCTTTTTTACAAGCCATGTAAACCCTCCTCCTAAATGTGTTTGTAAAATGTATATAATATATTAACATGAAGATGAAAAAAAATCCACAAAAATCAAGCATTGGTTTAAAATTAAAAATATATTTTTGTTGATTATTTACATAATAAATGATATTCTTACACTATAAAATTGTCTGGACTGACAAAAATATGACAAGATGAGCTGCAATAAAATGGCTCAACCAATATGCAGCCATGCTTTATTTATTCTTTATGACAGGGGGAATCTGCTTATGACAGCAAGAGATGTTCAGAAAATCCTCGGCGCGCAGGTGCTGGTAGGAGAAGAATTTCTGGACCGCGAGATCACCAGTGCCTGCGCATCGGACATGATGAGCGATGTGCTGGCGTTTTCAAAAGATCATTCGGTCCTGATCACAGGACTTTGCAATCCGCAGGTCATCCGGACAGCAGAGATGCTGGATATTGTTTGTCTCATCTTTGTCCGGAGAAAGCATCCGGATGAAACGATCCTTGCCATGGCAAAGGATCGTGATCTGATCGTCATGGAAACGGGACACCGTATGTTTTCTACCTGCGGCATGCTCTACAGAGCAGGACTTGGCGGAGGTGCAATCTGATGGAAAATGCGATCGTATTGCAATACCATGTTTCGGCAGATGATTTTACCCGGGCAGGAGAAGCCAGCAGTGATGTAAAGGGAAAGCTAAAGCAGCTTGGCATCAGTCCGGAGGCCGTGCGTAAGGTGGCCATCGCCATGTACGAGGGCGAGATCAATATGGTGATCCACGCAAACGGCGGTGAAATTACGGTGGAGATCACGCCGGAAAAGGTACGGATGGTATTGGATGATGTGGGCCCGGGTATTCCGGATATTGAGCTTGCCATGCAGGCGGGTTATTCCACTGCGCCGGACGAGGTGAGAAACCTCGGATTCGGGGCCGGAATGGGCCTGCCAAATATGAAGAAATATACCGATGACATGGAGATAGTAACAAAATTAGGTGTAGGCACAAAGATCACGATGGAAGTGAATCTGACGTGAGTATGTGCCGGAATGTGCTGGCAAAAGCCAGAAGTTTCCGAAAACACCGGAAATTGACATTTGGAGGTGAAAAGCGGCATGGATAAGTTTTACCATTCCGTACGACTGGATGAGGAATTGTGCAAGGGCTGTATCAACTGTATCAAGCGCTGCCCCACCCAGGCAATCCGCGTGCAGGATGGCAAAGCCCGGATCAACAAAAAATTCTGTATTGACTGTGGCGAATGCATCCGGGTCTGTCCCCATCACGCAAAACACGCAGTCTATGATCAACTGCAGGAGATGGAACGCTTCCGTTACAAGGTAGCGCTTCCGGCTCCTTCTTTATATAGTCAGTTTAACAATCTGGATGACATCAACATTGTGCTGCATGCGCTTTTGCTTATGGGTTTTGATGATGTGTTCGAGGTGAGTGCGGCTGCAGAACTTGTGAGTGAGGCAACCCGTTCCTATCTGACGGAGCATGAGGATCAGCTGCCGCTGATCAGCACGGCGTGCCCCAGCGTGGTACGGCTGATCCGGGTGCGGTTCCCGAATCTGATCCCGCATCTGCTGCCCTTAAATCCACCGGTGGAGGTGGCTGCCGGGCTGGCTGTGAAGCGGGCTATGGAAAGGACGGGACTTGCACGAGAAGACATCGGCATCTGCTTTATCTCTCCGTGTCCGTCAAAGGTAACGTACGCAAAATCACCGATCGGGACAGAAAAGAGTGAAATTGACTGCGTGCTTGCCATCAAGGATGTGTACCCACAGCTTTTAAAATATATGAAGCAGGTAGATGAAGACCCGGAGAACATCAGCATTTCTGGCAAGATCGGCATCAGCTGGGGACACAATGGAGGGGAAGCAGGAGGCCTGTTTACGGAAAGCTACCTTGCAGCAGACGGAATTGAGAATGTGATCCGGGTGCTGGAGGATATGGAAGACCAGAAGTTTACCAATTTAAAATTTGTGGAACTGGATGCCTGCAGCGGCGGCTGCGTGGGAGGCGTGCTGACGGTGGAAAATCCGTATGTGGCAGAAGTGAAGCTGAAACATCTGCGTAAGTATATGCCGGTGGCAAGAAGCCACATGGATGCAGAGACGGAAGAAAAGGCAGAAGAGCTGATGTCATGGACGCAGAGCGTGGAGTATGAGCCGGTCTATAATCTGGGCGAGACCATGATGGAAAGCTTCGCCCGGTTAAGCCGGATCGAGGCCTTGTGTAAACAGCTTCCAGGCCTGGACTGCGGTGCCTGCGGCGCGCCATCGTGCAAAGCATTGGCGGAGGATATTTCCAAAGGTGAGGCGAAGGAAGAGGACTGCGTCTATATTATGAAGGAGCAGCTCAGGAAGCTCATGGAGCAGGAAAAAGGAGGAGAAAGGTGAAGGTAAAAGATCTTCTGGACAGTGGAAAATTTCAGGTGATCCATGTGGGAGATGACCCGGAACGGGAAATCACGACCCCGTTTTGCTGTGATCTCTTAAGCGTGGCTATGGGAAAAGCTCCGGCGGGCTGCGCCTGGGTTACGGTCATGGGAAATATGAATACGCTGGCGGTAGCCACCCTGGCCGATGCCGCCTGTATCATTCTGGCGGAAGGTGCTGCGCTGGATGAGACAGCCAGGAAAAAGGCAGAGCAGCAGGATATCATGGTGCTGTCCACGGAGAAGCCGGTGTTTGAGGCGGCACTGTGGGTATGGCAGCAGATGCAGGGAGAAGCGCATGGAGCGTGAATTAAGCTACGACCTGCATATTCACTCCTGCCTTTCCCCCTGTGGGGATGACGACATGACTCCGGGCAATATTGTGGGCATGGCGGCCATCAAGGGTCTGGATGTGATCGCGGTGACGGACCATAACTCCTGCCGCAACTGTCCGGCGGTTCTGAAGCTGGCGGAGCAGTACGGTGTGCTTGCCATACCAGGCATGGAGCTGACTACCGCGGAAGAAGTACACGCAGTCTGCCTGTTTTCCGAGCTTTCCGCGGCAATGGAATTTGACCGGTTTGTCTACGAAAAACTGATGAAATTTCCAAACCGGGAAGAAATCTTCGGAAAGCAGCAGATCATGAACGAGGAAGATATCTGCATCGGCACCGAGTCCAATTTGCTCATCAACAGCACGGAACTTTCCTTCGATGAATTATGGGACATTGTAACCGGGCAGTACGGCGGTGTCATGATCCCGGCCCATATCGATAAAAATGCCAACAGTCTCATCTCAAACCTGGGTTTTGTGCCGCCGGAAAGCCAGTTCCGGACAGCGGAGCTGCACGATATGGCAGCGCTTGAGAAATTAAAAAAGAGCAATCCCTATCTGGAGCAGTGCCGCATCATCTGCGATTCCGACGCACATTACCTCGAACACATCCATGAGCCGGAGTGGAAGATGAAGGTGCGGGAGAAAAGCGCGGCGGCGGTGATCGCGTATCTGAGAGGAGAATAAAAAATTGCATGGGCATTCCGCAGATTTGCGGAGTGCCTCTTTTAAGTGCTTGCGGAATGCCCTCATTTCGATTAAGATAGAGTTTAGAAATCATGGGCAGGCATTTTCTGAACCGAAAATGCCGTATGACGCAGTTGTGGCAGCAGATTTTGCCGATTTCAGGAAAGGGAGAGGATATTATGAAGTACAGAAAATGGATGACAGTAGGTGCCGCACTGGCATTTTTATTTACAGCGCAGCCGGCTTATGCGGCTCCGGTGATCGTGGCAGGCTCCGGAAGTTTGGCAGTGGAGAGCACGCAGACGGTGGGGGAGCAGCAGGCATCGGAAGCTGTGACTCAGGCTCCGGGAGCAGGTCAGACCGAAACTACAGCTGCGGTATCGCAGTCTCCGACTATTGTTTCCGGTCAGGGACAGAGCGCACCGGGCAGCACCGGCAGTGAGAACAGTGCTCCGGTATCTGCCGGCGAGGTGACCGGAATTCCGGAAGGACCGGGAGGCATTAAGAGTGAGCCGGTGACTCCGGTTACGCCGGAGGAGCTTGCTGCACAGGAGGCAGCGCAGGCTGCTGCACAGCAGAGTACAGGGCAGAGTCAGACCACAGACGGCATTGACCCGTCAAAGCCTATGGTAGCCCTGACCTTCGATGATGGCCCGCAGCCGTCGGTCGGCAACCGGATCATGGATTGTCTGGCGCAGTATGGCGGCAAGGCAACGTTCTTTATGGTGGGTGAGCGTGTCGGCTCTTATAAAACAGAAGTGCAGCGCATGGTAGCAGAAGGTCATGAGGTGGCTAACCATACCATGAACCACAAATATCTGCAAAAACTGGGGGCAGCCCAGATCCAGGCACAGGTAAATAACGGAAATGACGCAATCCAGGCAGCCTGCGGCGTGTGTCCGACTCTGCTTCGCCTTCCGGGGGGAAACCATAACGCTACGGTTCTTGCAAATGCCGGTATGCCGATGATCCAGTGGAATGTTGATACGCTGGACTGGAAGACCAGAAATGCGGACAAGACGGTGGCAGCAGTGTTAAACCACGTGAAGGACGGCGATATCATCCTGATGCACGAGCTTTACGGGGCAACCGGAGACGCGGTTGCACGCATTGTACCGGAGCTGCATAAGCGCGGCTTCCAGATGGTAACGGTAAGCCAGATGGCAGCTGCCAAGGGCAGAAGCCTGGAGGCAGGAAAGCTATATTCCAGTTTTCATTAAAATCGTGGCTGTGTTGGAAACAGTTGGAAAAGCAGACAGCGCAAGCAGGCTGGGAAATGGAGATACCTATGAAGATATTGCATATCGGAAATGAAAAGAACGTAGAACATTATACGGCAAAGACACCATTCACGGAAAGCGCGGAGGTAGTGAATCTCCCGATCGGACTGACGGATGCTGCATATGCGCAGCTGGCGTTGGATGCAGAGGTGATCATTGTGGACGCGGTCACAGAAATTTCCGAAGAGCTGATAAAGAGGCTGCCGTCTTTGAGAATGATCCATTCCGAGGGCGTTGCGTTCAATCAGATCGATCTGGAAGCGGCCGGAGCGCGGGGAATTTATGTCTGCAACTGTGCGGGCATGAACGCAAAAGCAGTGGCCGAGCAGACGATTCTTCTGATGCTTGGCGTGATCAAAAATGTGGTTTCTGGTGATCAGGCTGTACGGGATGGCCGCCAGATGGACGTCAAGATGGGCTACATGGGAGGCGGAAGCCTGAAAGAGCTGTCTGACTGTACAGTTGGCCTGATCGGCTTCGGAGCTATCGCAAGAGCGGTGGCTGACATGCTGCAAAGCTTTGGCGTGACCGTGTATTACACAAAGCGCCACCGCCTGAGTCCGGAGGAGGAAGCACGGTATCAGGTACAGTATCTTTCGATGGATGAACTTCTTAAAACCTGTGATATGTTAAGCCTTCATGTTCCGGTCACCGGAGAAACTGCCGGAATGTGCAGCCGGGAGTTCTTCGCAAAGTGCCGGAAGGGAAGTTATTTCATTAATACGTCCAGGGGAGAGCTGGTGGATGATGAAGCGCTGCGGGAAGCCCTGGAGAATGGAACCATTGCCATGGCCGGCCTGGATACGCTGGATCATGAGCCGGTGCAGAAGGATCATCCGATGCTTTTCTGGCCGGAGGAGACACTGGCAAAGCTTCTGTTCAGCCCACATATCGGCGGTATCACTGGCAGCAGCTTCCACCGCGGTTATGCGATGATCTGGGAAGATATCGAGAAGCTTTCCAGAGGGGAAAAGCCGGGACATATCGTGAATCAGAGGGAACTGGATCAGAGATAGACAGACAAAAGAACCGACAGAAGAATAAAACCGGATTATAAAAAGATTCGGAGGATGCTATGAAAACACAGCTTCTTCCGAATCTTTTTACGTTTGCGGATGCTTAAACCTGCTCTGCGATCTCGTACAGCAGGCGCTCAGAATCTTCCCAGCCAAGGCATGGATCGGTAATGGACTTGCCGTAGCAGTGCTCACCAATCTTCTGGTTGCCCGGCTCGATGTAGCTCTCGATCATAACGCCCTTGACCAGCCTGCTTAAGTCTGCGGAATGCTTGCGGCTGTGCAGGATCTCCTTGACGATGCGGATCTGCTCCATATACTGCTTGTTTGAGTTGGAGTGATTTGCATCCACGATGCAGGCCGGATTGACCAGATCGCGTTTTGCATATAACTCATGGAGCAGCATCAGATCCTCGTAGTGATAATTTGGCAGGCACTGGCCATGCTTGCTGACTGCGCCGCGCAGGATGGTGTGGGTATATGGGTTTCCGTCGGTTTTTACCTCCCAGTCACGCATGATGAATTCGTGACAGTGCTGGCCGGCCTGAACAGAGTTCATCATAACAGACAGGTCACCGCTGGTCGGATTCTTCATACCGACCGGAACGTGGCAGCCGCTGGATACCAGACGATGCTGCTGGTTTTCTACGGAGCGGGCACCGACTGCGATGTAGGACATGATATCATCCAGGTAGCTGACATTGTCCGGGTAAAGCATCTCATCTGCGGTGGAGAAGCCGGTTTCTTTCAAGACACGCATATGCATATGGCGGATGGCGTGCAGGCCCTCTGCCATACTTGGCCGCTTCTCCGGGTCCGGCTGATGGAGCATGCCCTTGTAGCCGTCACCGGTGGTACGCGGCTTGTTGGTGTAGATACGCGGTACGATAACAAGACGGTCTTTGGTCTTTTCCTGGACATCGATCAGGCGGCTGGTGTAGTCCAGGACCGCATCCTCGTTATCGGCGGAACACGGTCCGATGATGACCAGAAATTTGTCGCTTTCTCCGCTGATAACCTTCTTTACTTCCTCATCACGTTTTGCTTTGAGTGCTACGAATTCCGTCGGGAGCGGGAACTGTTCTTTGATCTCTGCCGGAGTCGGCAGCTTGTTTATGAATTCGAATGCCATAGTTTTTCTCCTCGTTTTGTAAGTAGTGTGCAGCAGTCTGCTTGTTCGTTGTGATAATACCAATAAATTCGCACGTTGACGCGTTAAAGCGTATTATAGTATGTCTGAGGCAAAAATGCAAGCACGAAATCAGCTTTTGATTTCGGAAATAGTAAAAACAAGAAAATCATAACACTTTTGTGGAAAAAACACAATCTGTAAAAGAAAGCAAAACAGTCTGTTACCTGGGCGGTGGAATTTACTTTTGAAATTTTCGGATGTCAAACCGGAGCAGCAGCTGTATTGCGTAAACCGGGTTCATCGATTACAATGAAAGAAAAAATATCATGAGGTGATTACGATGAAACTTACATGGCTTGGACATTCGTGCTTTAAGATGGAATCAAACGGATATACGATCATTCTGGATCCATACGAGGATGGCTATGTGCCTGGACTTGCGCCGGTGCGGGAGACGGCAGATGCGGTATTCTGCAGCCATGAGCACAGTGATCATAATGGGAGAGAAACCGTGACCCTGAAACAGGATGGTGTTTTGTCTCCGTTTACCATCACCGAGATCCACACTTGGCATGATGACGCCCGGGGCACAAAGCGTGGCAGTAACTGCATCCGTATTTTTGATGACGGAACCTACCGTGTAGCACATCTGGGAGATCTTGGCTGTGAATTGGAGCCGGAACAGATCGAAGCATTAAAGGGACTGGATGCGGTCATGATCCCGGTAGGAGGCTTCTATACCATTGACGCAAAGCAGGCCAAAGCCCTTATCGACCAGATTGAACCGCGGGTTACCATCCCGATGCACTATCGTGGGGAAGCTTTCGGCTATGATGTCATCGGAACCCTGGATGAGTTTACGGATCTCTGCGACTGCGTCGTGGAGTATGCGGGAAACTCCATCGAACTGAATGGAGAGATGCTGCAGCAGGTGGCAGTTTTAAAACTCAAATAACATATTGAGACGTAATCATATAAGGTTCGGAAGTGAAAGAGACCGCTTTCCTCTATTTTCACATATCGTTGTTTGCTTGCTTTCGCTAACACGCGTTCGCCTGTGTCGGATTAACATCCGCCACATTCGGACGTGTGTGCTCAAGATGCAAACACCTGATATGCTGAAAATCCCGGAAAGCGGTCTCATTCACTTCCTGCTGTATTGGCTCCGCTACAAAAATAAGAATGGCTGCGTTATTTATTATCTCAGAACAGCCAGTAAAACAGAAGTTGGTAAAACAGTTCCGGAAAATACTTGCAGCGCCCCTACAAACATGATATGTTATAGACAAAGCAGAAATATTCTTTTAAACCGCATTGGTCATGGTGCATTTGATTACAGCCTGCGGTTCTCTCATTTCTATGGCGATGCCATTCTGAATTATCTACTGGAATTTTTCTTTGCTTGAA
>NZ_DBFCCJ010000063.1:0-44053 GCF_048380235.1 Ventrimonas sp.
AGTGACGCGTTCGCAGATTCATGAGCGAGCATAGCGTTTCCCCGGAGAACCTTGTCTGAACGAGCGCAGCGAGTGAGTTTGGGTCGCAGGGGAAACAATAGGCGGCGGAGCGAATGAAGTACAAAATTCCACCGCATCTGCGGTTCTGTAGGCCCTCCCCGGAACTTTGGACCCTTTCGTGCTATTCCCTTAAATTGCTAGTTTGTTTCACCTGCCGGCTTGGTCCCCAGTGTGATCTGGACGGTACGTTCTACATACTGTCCGTTCTCCAGGGATTGGACGGTTAAGTTCACGGTGTCGCCGCCTTTGTAGTAGGTCAGCATATCTTTTAGATCTGCCATGGTGCGGACGGTCTGGCCGTCAAACTTGGTGATGATATCCTTTTCTCTTAAATCAGACTTGGAAGCAGCACTGTCTTCTACAATCTTGTATACATAGATACCTCTCGGCATGCCATACATACTTGCTGCAGTCTCATCAATATTCTGACCCTGGATTCCCAAATAGCCCTGGTCTGCCTCATCGACTGCGACACGGGTCTTCTTGTTCATCAGCTCATTGATGATATCCTGTGCCTGTGAGATTGGGATCGCGTAGCCCATGCCCTCTACCTCAGTAGAAGAATATTTGGCTGCATTGATGCCGATCACCTCGCCCTTCATATTTAACAGAGCACCGCCGCTGTTGCCAGGGTTGATGGCTGCATCGGTCTGGAGCAGGGTGCGGGAAGTCTGGTCCTCAGCCTTCACCTCACGGTTTAAAGCGCTGACATAACCAACGGTTACGGACTGTCCGTAGCCAAGGGCATTGCCAATGGCAATAACGCCCTGGCCTACCTTTAACGCATCGGAATCACCGAGGGTTGCAACCTTGATCTGGCTCATGGTGTCAGACGGGATATCCTTTAACGGGATGGCAATAACAGCCAGGTCGGTCTCGGAGTCCGTGCCCTTAATTGCCGCGCTCACCTGGGAATTATCAATGAAGGTAACCGTCAGTTCCTTGGAATCCTCGACCACATGATTGTTGGTCACGATCAGAAGCTCCTCATCATTCTGGCCCACAATAATACCGGAACCGCTGCTCGGAACCTCTACGGTCTGGCTCGGTCCGAACCAGGTCTGCTGCTGCATAACCATAGTGTTGTTGATGGCAACAACAGATGGCATTGCCTTTTCAACGATGGAGGAAACATCGGTCTGGATTGCGGAAGTAACCGGTGCACCGGAGGTCGTGCTGCTGCCGTCATCTGACGGTTCTACCTTTACCTGTGCCTGGGTCTCAGTCTGGCCGATGGTCGTATACTGCCCTTTCAGGTACTCACCTGTGGTATTTACCGCAAACATCGTACCTCCGGCAACGGTGCCAAACAGAACGGCTGCTGCGGTAACACCGGCAATTTTTCCTGCCATGCTGCGTCCGCTGCGTTTTGCATGTTCCGGTTTCTGATGGGACTCATGAGAAAATTCCGGCCTGCGCCAAGCCCAGCCTCCGGTTGTATGATGCTGGTCCTGGTTCTGGGAATCTGCCTGCTGGCCGCCTCCCTGAGCGGAAGCCTGTGCATTCCAGGAAGCTGTGCTGCCCTGGCTGCTGTTCTGCGGAGCGGACTGCCATGCATTTGTGCCCTGACTTTCATTCTGTGCAGCAGACTGCCATGTGCTGTTGCTCTGGCTGCCTCCCTGTGATGCGGACTGCCATGTGCTGCCCTGGCTGGTCTGTGCGTTCACACCGGCTGCTTTCTGCCATGCTCCGTTATCGCCACTGCCCTGGCTGCTTTCTCCGGCTGCGCTCCGCCATGTTTCACTGCTACTCTGGCCGCTCTCCGCAGCGAAATGCTGCTCTCTTCTGACCTCCTGGGTTTCTGTGTTCCGGGATTCGTTGCTGCGGTATTCCATATGTTCATCGTTGCGGTCATTGTAACCTGCTTCCGAATTATTTCTGTTTTCTCTGTCTTCTTCGTACATCATGATGATCTCCTTTCTGTACTTCTTTTCCTTAACTCTGTAAAGAACTATAACAGAGAAATGTGTTGCAATTGTGTTCCCTTTGCAATTTAATTGTGAACATCTGCCATAAGTGAAAATAATAGAAAAAGGATCGAAAACCGGCAGCTTCTGAACTGCTGATTTTCGATCCTTGTCTTTCTTTCGCATTTCGCGCTCTATACCTATACCGCGCTTACTGTCCCGGTGCTGATACTGGTCCGGATCCGGATGAAGAGCTGCTTCCGTTTCCGCTTCCGGACGGTCCTCCGGATGAAATATTTCCGGAGCCTGCGCCGGTCGGCGTTGTGGAATTGCTTCCCGGATGAGAAGCTGCGCTGGTCGGTGCCGTACTGCTTCCCGGATGAGATGCTGCTGTCGGTACCGTACTGCCGGAACCGGATGTCGTACTCTCGCCGGTGCTGCCCGGATGCGCTGCTGGCGTAGTCGGCGTTGTACTGCTTCCCGGATGAGATGCTGCGCTGGTCGGTGTCGTAGTGCCTGTATGGCCTGAGGAGGTGGTCTCCGTACTGCTTCCCGGATGGGATGCAGAGCTGCTTTCCGTGGTACTTCCCGGCCGGTCTGTCACCTTGGTATCCGTGATACCGGATTCACTGGCGGAGGTCTCGTTGTTCTTATGGTTATTGCGGCTTTCCGTTTCTACCGGATTGCCATTTGCATCCGTCTCCACTGCAGTCGTGGAAGCGTGACTGCTGGAAATCGTCTCATCCTTTACCAGGAAGCCGTCTGCATCGGTCTCGTATTTTACATACTTGCCATCCGCATCGGTTTCCAACTTAAGCTTCCTGCTGACCTTCTTGCCGTTTTTGTCGTACTCGTATACCGTCTGATAACCTTCCTCGTCTTTCGACTTTTCAGAAGACTTCTTGGAAGCTGCCGTGGTTTTCTGCGGCTGCACCACACCGTCGCCGGTTCCTACATTACCGACAAACTGGCCTTCCTTATAGATACCAGTGTCGGAAGAAATCTTTGCGCTGATCTTCTTGACGGTCTCAGATGGCGTGTAGCTTTCATCGCCGAACAAAAACTTGTGCAGCTCAATGACGTTGCTCTCCAGCGTTGCCGGAACAACCACGGCACCCTTCTTGCCCATGTTCGCGTCACCGCGGGCCTGCGGGAATCCGGTAGTCTCGCCCAGATGGAACTTGTTGATGTTCTTTGCGTTGCTTACCAGATCATCGACCCAGACACTGGTAGACACCTGCGGGAACACGGTTCCGATCAACGTATACAAGGTCTGGAAGTCAGCCTTTTTCGCTTTTTCAAAGGCCTGGGCAATGATCTTACGCTGACGCTCGGTACGCGCGTAGTCCGTATCCATCAGACGGAGACGTCCGTACGCTACAGCCTGGACACCATCCAGATGGTTCATGCCTGCGTGAGTCAGCTGGTGGGAACCGATACCGGTTGCTTTTACAGTTTCCGTAATAAAGGAGTTAATATAGTAGAACTCCGCCTTGCTCAGCTCAATGTCAACACCGCCCAGAACATCAATGGCATTGGCTACGGCCTTCCAGTTAAAGGTCATATAATCCTGAATCTGTAGATCCAGGTTGCGGTTCAGGGCTTCGACGGCCTGCTTCGGTCCTCCTACAAAGTAAGCCTGGTTGATCTTGGTATAGGATCCCTTATCGTTGATATTTAAGTAAGAATCACGGTATACCGATACCAGCTTGATCTCGCCGGTATCCCGGTTGATGTTGCAGAGGATGATAACATCTGAGTTTGTAGATTTCTCGATTGCGTTGTCACGGGCATCCACACCAAAGATGGCAATGGTCCAGTAGCCCTTCATGTTCTCTTCCGCATCCATCGCAATGTCGTTTGTCTTGATCTCGCTGATCTTAAACTCCTCCGAGCGTTGGATCTGTGACATCATACGGGCCATGAACGCATAGCTGAAAATAGCCACCAGCGCGATACACTCTGCCACGATCATGGCAATGATACGGCGTCTGCGCTTTTTCTTTGCCTCGCTCTGTCCGAAATCAGAACGGCTGCTGCGCCGACCGTTTCCGCCGGTCGTCCTTCCGGCTGCTGCTTCCCGTACCGCACGGCTGCCTGCGGTTTCCCGCGCTGCACTGCTGCGCACATCCGGTCCCTTGCTCCGGCTGGATGTTTCCCTGGGCTCCTCCTGCTTTGGCTGCTTCGGGATCGCATGGATACGGGAATCTCCCATCACATCCAGCTCCCGCTCTGCTGCCTCCTGGCGTTTTCTCTGGCGGCTCTCCCAACGCTCCCGCTCGGACGCGTATCCGCCCTCCTGCCCGGACGAAACACCGGCTGCCGTATCCCGCATGCGTGGGTTGCGTCTGCTTCTCCGCTCTGTACTGCGCTCTAACTCATCGTCAAAATCGTGACTCATGTTTTGTACCTCATTCTCATTCCTGCCTGCTCCGGCGACCGGGTCAATAGGCGTTCTTATTAATAAAGCCTTTGAAAAATGTCAGAAACAATATCTTAAAATCAAATCCCAAAGTCCAGTTTTCAATGTAATAAAGATCGTGCTCGATCCGCTTGGTGATGGATGTATCGCCACGGTAGCCATTCACCTGCGCCCACCCGGTCATACCCGGACGTACCTGATGCTTGATCATGTAACGCGGGATCTCTTCCTTGAAGCGTTCTACAAAATATGGACGCTCCGGCCTTGGTCCCACCAGGCTCATGCTGCCAAACAGCACGTTGAACAGCTGCGGCATCTCGTCGATGCTGGTCTTGCGGATCACCCGGCCGATGGGGGTCACCCTTGGGTCGCGCTTCGTGGTCCATTCACTCTTTTCTTTTTCCGGTGCCTGCACCTCCATGGAACGGAACTTGTACATCTTAAACGGACGGTTATGCAGTCCCACCCGCTCCTGGCAGTAGATCAGCGGCCCCGGGGAGGTCAGCTTGATCAGGATAGCCGTAAGCAGCATGATCGGCGAAAACAGGATCAGGGCCACAATGGCACCAAAAATGTCGATTGCACGTTTCATGGCCGCATTCAGCGGATCATTCAGCGGGACACGGCGGATGTTGATGACCGGAAGCCCCTGCAGATCCTCTGTATAAGGCTTTGTCGGAATCACCTTGTTGTAGTCCGGAATAAATTTGGTATGCACACCGGACTTTTCACAGACCGCTACGATCTGCTCCAGACCGCCGTACTCCTTCAGGCTTAAGGTAATGGCAATTTCATCCAGACGGTTCATGTCCAGGATCGGCTTTAAATCCTTCATGGTTCCGATCACCTTGATGCCGCGGTAGTCATAGCCCCACGGCTTGTGGTCATCCAGAATGCCCCGCACCCGGTAGCCCCACTCCGGATTGGCCAGCACGCGGTCAATATAGCCCTCCGCCGCGCGGCTGTAGCCTACCAGAATGATATGCTTCTGATTGTATCCCTTTGCGCGCATGGAGCGTAGCACGGTACGAATCAGATTTCGTTCCAGCGTCTCCGCTGTAATGTTGGTCAGGAAGAAGCCGGCCATCAGTCTGGCTGAGAATTCCCTCAGGTATGGATTTTTTCTTCCTAAATAGAGGATTGTTCCAAAGAGGAACAGTCCGATGATATTGGCCTTGCAGATGTTGGCAAATTCCTGTCGTCTGCCCTGCACCCGCTTTGGCGTAAACAGATGAAAGACGGTATACAAAAGCAGATAGACCGGTATGATCACCACCAGGACCCGCATGTAAAACCAGGTCGGCAGGATACCAGCCTCAGGATCTGCTCCGAACAATCCGCTCTTCAGTGTAATAAACCAGCTGAATACATAGGCGGCTGCGATCACCAGTGCATCCAGAAGCACATGCAGCCGGTTCAGTCTGGTCTGATTATCTTTTATCATATGGTCCACCTTTATCTCTGAAATACTGTTTTCAAAATTACCAAAACAGCAACGGATCTTGCCGGCTTCCCATTTCAGGATAGTCCCCCGGCAGTATAATGGAATCGTAACGATTATACACGAATTTTCTGGATCGAAATATTAAATTTCTCTTAACTTTTCGCCGGTCCGGCCATTTTTTTCCGGATCTGGCGTCTGGAAAACTCATAAATATAGAGCGCTGCTCCGTAGATCAGCTCCCATTCGATGGCAAGATAGTTGTGAAAATCCTCTTTCCGGTACGGAACCTTCCGGGTCTTTTTTACGGTTTTGATGCCCTCTAAAACTCCGGCCACGTAATCCTTCTCAAAGCCCAGCTTCTTAAAGAAGCAGTATTTCCCGGCAATCCCCGCGGCGATCGGGATGCTGTTGATCAGAAGCTGCGGTGCCGGCATGTTCTTGTAATTTAAGTACACGTTGTTGCGGGCAGCCAGCTTCACCTTAAAGGAATTGTACTTAGAGCCGCTGGTGCCGCTTCCCACATGGAACACCTTCGCAGACGGGCAGTATAAATTATAGTATCCCGCAATCTTGGCCCGGTATCCCACATCGATATCTTCCAGATACGCAAAATGCATCTCATCGAAATAACCGATTTTCTCAAAGACCTCCCGGCGGTAAATCGCTGCTCCGGCACAGGCAGAAAAGATGTGGCACGGACGGTCATAGCGTTCGATTTCCTGTCCCACGCCCCTCTGGTAAGCCCAACCCATGATGCTGTACATATCGCCGCCATCATCCATCAGCTCCTTATGGTAAAGCTGGATCATCTTCGGACTGACGGAAAAGATCTTCGGAGAAGCTTCTATGGCCTTTAACAGCTCGCCCACATACTCCGGCTCTGTCTCGGTATCGTTATTTAAGAGGATCACATAGGGTGTTTTTGCTGCCTTGATCCCCACATTCACCGCGCCGGAAAAGCCGGTATTGGTCTCCAGGAATATGGACGGAAGCCCGTGCTCCTTCAGCCATTCTACACTGCCGTCGGTGGAGCCATTGTCCACCACCAGCAGCTCAAAGTCACGGCAAAGCTGCTTATCCAGGGCAGCCATGCACGGCTCCATGAACTTTAAGCCGTTGTAATTCGGAATCACGATCGTTACTTTTTTCATGCGTCTTCCTCCAGCTTACTGCTCTTTGATCTCAGGCAGCTTGTACGGCTCGCCGATCTTCTCTTTTAAGAGATCCCGCAGGGAGAAATCGGACTTGCGCAGTGTCAGGTTCGGGTTGTAATACGGATCGCCGTTCTGTAAAATATCCGGCCAGCGCTTTGCCACCAGGGCCCACTCGCGGTTGAAGCGTGCCACCTTCTCCGGTGTATCCTCCAGTCCGCGGGACTTGGACTCGTAGTGATGCATCACCGCGTACGGCGCGTAAACCACCAGATAACCGGCCGCGCGCACCTTTAAGCAGAAATCCACATCATTGAAAGCCACGGCCAGCTCTTCGGTCAGACCGCCTACCTCTTCAAACACGGATTTTTTCACCATCAGGCAGGCTGCTGTCACGGCACTGTAATCCTGGGCGCACATAGCGCGGTGGAAATAGCTGTTCTCCGCCTCATGCAGACCGATAAAGGTATGGCCTGCCACGCCGCCAAAGCCGATCACCACACCGGCATGCTGGATGGTGTCGTCCTCGTAAAGCAGGCGCGCGCCCACAATACCGACCTCTTTTCGCTGGCAGAAGCCCAGCATTTCCTCAAACAGGCGCGGGGCAATAATCTCGGTATCGTTGTTTAACAGCATCAGGTATTCGCCCTTCGCAAAGGTCGCGCCAAAGTTGTTGATGGCGGAATAGTTGAACTCCCGCTCCCAGCGCACCACCCTCACCTGCGGAAACTCCTTCTGGATCTTCTCGTAATAGGCAAAGGTCTCCTGCTCGGTGCTGTTGTTCTCCACCACAATAAACTCCAGGTTTTTATAGGTAGCCCGCTCGATGATGGAACGGATGCACAGGTCCAGATCCACGCTGTGGTCCTTGTTCGGGATGATCACGGACACCAGCGAGTCGCCCTGGATTTTAAAGGTGGTATGGTAAATGCCGTAGTCCACACCCTTCTCCACCTTCTCTGCCGGAATGCCACAGCGCTCATAATGGGCCATGATGGCTCTTGCACCTGCCTCAAAGGCGTACAGCTTGCTCTCCGGGTTGCTGGCCGTGGATTCCTGGTGACAGCGCCAGTGATACAGCACCTTCGGGATATGACAGATTTCCTTCGCGTTCTCGGTACAGCGGAAGATAAAGTCATAATCCTGCGCGCCGTCAAACTCATGGCGAAAGCCGCCCACCCGGTCTAACAGGGCACGTTTTACCACAAATAAGTGACAGATATAGTTGACGCTGGTTAAGAGATCCGGGTTAAAATCCGGCTTAAAATGCGGGTCGAACAGCGCGCCTCCGTCCATATCCAGCTTATCCTCATCGGAATAGATCACATCACAGTCCGGATGCCCGTTGATGGTCTTTGCCACCTCATAGAGCGCATGCTCCGGGATGGTGTCGTCATGGTCGGCCAGAATGATGAAATCTCCCTTCGCCATCCGGAGGGCCGCGTTGGTGTTGCCGGAAATACCAAGGTTATCTCCCAGCTCCAACACATGGAAGCGGCTGTCCTTTCTGGTGTACTCTGCCATGACGCGGCTCACAATAGCGCCCTCACCCTTCGGGCTTCCGTTGGCCACGCATACCTCCCAGTTTTTGTAGGTCTGGGCCAGAATGGAGTCCAGCATCTCCCGCAGATATTTCTCCGGTGTCCTGTAGGCCGGAATGACGATGGATAACAGCGGCTCATACGAAAACCTTGCCTCCCGCTGGGCGGCCAGCTCCTCCTCCTTCGGACGGGTCAGCTCATACCACTCGCCATAGTCATAGTCGTTGTCCAGCCCCTGCAGCTTGTGACGGGATTTTAAGAGCAGAGCCTTTAAGCCGTGCTTCTTTCCAAACTCCAGTGCCACATGCACCGTCTCCATATTCATGAGATCTCTGATCTTTTCCATGCGCTTGTGCGCCACGCTGGCGCGCTTTGCGATCAGCTCCTCATTGTATTTCACCCGGGCGGTCCTGCCGTCGCAGCGGATGACCAGCCAGTAATCCGCGCCGCGCTCATATGGGAACTGAATGTCAAAGCCATAATCACGGTCATAGACCTGCTTGTAATAGATCTGGCTCACATCGTCCCGACGAGTTGCCACGCATTTGATCTCCAGCGGCTTTTTGTTCTGGTCCAGGACCTCAAATTCCGCTTTGGACTCCGGTGTTTTTCCGATGACCCATCCGTTTAGCTGAATGGAATTTTCCCGGATCCTTACCACATCAATCTTGTATTTCATGAAATTATTTCTCCTCGAAGTTCAGACGTTCTTCTTCCACAACAAGCGGACGGTGCATCACACGCTGGTTGATGGAAAGGACATACTCGCCCACCATACCGATAAAAAAGATCTGCACCGATCCCAGAAACAGCATTCCGATGAGCATCGGCGCCATGCCTGCCGGAAAACGGTCCCACCAGATCAGCTTCATGACCAGGTAAACGATGGCTACCACCATGCTTAAGAAGGCGCTGATGGCCCCCACAAAGGTTGCCAGGCGCAGACCTGCCTTCGTATAGGAGGTCACACTGAGCATGGCCGCATCGTACAGACGGTAGAAATTGTTGTGGGTCTTTCCTGCCCGGCGTTTCGGCTGCTCGTAAGGGATTTCCTTGCGCTTATAGCCAAGCTCTGCCACAATGCCCCGCAGAAACGGAGTCGGGTCATCCAGGTTCCGTAAAACCTCAATAAAGTCTCGGTCATAAAGCCCGGAGCCGGTAAAATGCTCGATCTGCTCCACGTCAGACAGCCGCTTGATGGTCTTATAATAAAAGCTTCTGAGGGCATACATGATCTTGTTTTCCTTGCTGCTGGTCTTAATGCCGATGACGATCTTGTAGCCCTCCTCCCAGGCCTTCACATATTTCGGGATCATATCCACCGGATCCTGGAAATCTGCCACCATCTCAATGACGCAGTCTCCGGTCACCTGCAGCATGCCGTAATACGGAGAATTGAACTGTCCGAAATTGCGGGCGTTGAAAATTGCCTTGATCTTCGGGTTCTCTGCGCAGAGCCTGCGCAGGATCGGGCGGGTTTCATCGGTTGAATCATTGTCGATGAACACCAACTCGTAGTCGTACTGAGGCAGATCCCATGTCAGGGTCTCCAGCACTGCCTTGCTGATGGCCTCTACATTTTCCTGTTCATTGTAGCAGGGGATCAGCACACTGATCTTTTTCATAATCATTTCCTTCCAAAGTTGTATATTGTTTTCTTATCCAAGCATCCGCCGGATCCCCTCCGCAAAGGAGATCTGCTCCTTCCAGGTTCCACCGGTCAGCCTCCTGAGGTTTTCATTGACCGGACAGATGGAGAGTGCCCCCTCCTTCGCCTGGACAAAGCTTCCGTATTCCAGATTTCCATTTCCACCGCAGAGACTGTGGATCTCCTCCACAAAATCCCGCAGCACCCGGGTATCCTCCGAAGCCACGTTCACCGCATGGCACTCGCCCCGGTGGCTGTCGCTGTAACGGTACAGCTCCACCACAGCGCGGGAGGCATCCTCAATGTCCATAAAATTCCAGCGGTGGCGGCAGGCGCTTAAGGAGACGGTCTTTCCCTCCGGCAGCTCCCTGGTCAGCGTGGAAATGATGGACCACGGATGATCTCCTTTTCCGTAAACACTGAAAAACCGCAGATGATAGTAAGTCAGCTGCAGTTCCCGGCATAACTGCTTCGCCTGTTCAAAGAAAGCCAGCTTTGCCTTTCCGTATTCATTGACCGGATGGCATTCCATGGACTCCTCCATGGTGCCGTCGGCCGTGATCCCGTACTCCACACGGGAGCCGGCATCCATAAACACCTGACATCCCAGAAGTCCTGCCGCCTCCATGCAGCGCAGGGAGCCATCAATATTTAACTTCTGTACCGCGGGAGAATCGATCTCCTGGCGGTTCACGCCGCGCCACGCAAAATGTAAAAACGCGTCGGCATGGCCGATCTGCGGCACACACTCCACCGCCTGATCCATCTGTGCCGGGATCCGGTGCAGATGCTCATGAACCGGAAGACAGTCTGTTTTCTGAGACTCCGGGCGCACCAGGCAGTATACCTCTGCGCCTGCCTCCAGAAAACGCTTCGCCACATGGCTTCCGATAAAACCGGTGGCTCCGGTCATCACGATCCGTTTCCCTGAAAGCTCTGTCATAGTTCCTCCATCCCTGCGTCCTCTCCGCGGCCTGGATCTGCCGCAGAGCTCCGCCTGTGCTTCTATAAGTGTTCGATCCGGTTAGTGCGGAGTGTCATAATCTCCACCTTTCCGCCGAACCTTGTCTTTATGATTCCCGCAATCTCATCGGTATAACCCGGTGCCACAATGAGCACCGCATCCACCGGTTCCTCAAAATAATGATCCGGCGGCACGATCGGCACATGGGAGGCCGGCGCAAACCGCCCCTGCTTAAATGGGGCAGAATCAATGATATAGGCCAGATGCTTTCCAAGCTCCGAAGTCGATGCCAGGGTAAAGCCCTGATGGCTGGCACCCCACATGGCAAGACGTTTGCCTTCCCGGGCCAGACGCCCGGTCAGAGCGCGCACCTCGGCAGTTACAATCTCATGGCCTTCCATCAGAGGGGCGATGATGCCGGCATCTGCTCTGGCACAATCTGCCACAGCTTTCCGGTCATCCGCACTTTCGGCAGATGCCTCTGGCATTGCCGTCTTGCGCACGATCATGGACAGGGTATCGCGGTTGATCATTTCCTCCTCGAGCACCGCAAAACCGCAGTGGTTCAGCAGCGCCCGCAGCGTATCGAAGGTGTAATAGGCAATGTGGTCCCGGATCAGCTCGTAATAGCTGCCCTTCTCCAGGATATATTCCAGGCTCGGCACCGTCACAAGTCCCATGCCGTCCTCTGCCAGATTGTTCCAGATGGCCTTCAGCATGATATCCGGTCTTGGCTGATGCTCTAAAAAGTTAAAGGATAAAAACACATCAAAGGGCTTCTCCGGCATGCTCCAGCCGCTCTCCGGCAGCATGGAGGCCTCCGGGGAATGACCGAAATGCTGGTCCTCCCGCTCCGGAAATTCTCTCCAGACATGAAGTCCCTCCTTCTGCGCAGTCTCCACCAGATCTGCTCTGTGCTCCATTCCGTAGATTTCCACCGGAAACTCCTGCAAAAATTTCAGGAACTCTCCCCGTCCGCAGCCGGCCTCAAAAAACGTTTTCCCCTCCAGATGGTAGGTCTCGATCAGGTGGCGGTACTGGGTGGTGCGCAGCTCCCGCATGGTAGAAGACCCGCCGCCTGCCCGGATCACATCCCGGTAATAGGGCACCGGCTCACAGTCAAACTGGACGAGACCGCAGCCGCTGCACTGGCGCAGCTGAAGGGTCACTCCCTTATCCTGCTGCACGGAAGCAGCATCCGGAATATCCTGGGCAGAAGCCGGGGCAGATGTCAGCTCAAAGAGGCTTGCTTCCGGCAGAAGCTTCCCGCAGGCTATGCAATGTTTCATAAATTCCCTCCGCAAATGTTCTGGCAGGCCGCCAGGAGGTTTCCTGCAGGATCCGGCTGATATCCGGCATCAGGTCTGCCGGTCCCTCCGCGTTCTGCGGACGCTCTCCATAGCTGTAGCTTCCACGATATCCGCACAGGGCATACATTTCTTCAATGTAGCTCCGAAGCGGCCGCGTATCGCTGCTGCCAATATTGTAGACACCGGCCGGGGCTTCCGTAAGTAGGGAAACCAGGGCCGCTGCCGCGTCATCGATATAAAGAAAATTCCAGTTCTGTGTACACTCCCCAAGCTTCATGCTGCCGCCCTCCTGCCAGGTGCGCAGGCAGGACTGCACCAGAGACCAGGGATGGTCCCCCGGACCGTACACACTGTATATCCTCGTATGAATATACTCCATATTCTTCTGTTTGCAAAGTATTTTTGCTTTTTCGCAAAAATCCACCTTTGCCTTGCCATATTCAGACACCGGATGACAGGGCGTATCCTCCGCCACTGTCCGGTGCCAGACTCCGTACTCTGCCTGGGAACCGGTAAATAAAAAACGGTGGCAGCCAAGCGCTGCCGCTGCCTCCACCGCATCCAGGGCATAGGTGACATTGCGCTGCTGCACATCCCGCTTTGTGCGGTTGTCGCTGCCCGCGCCATCCCAGCCAATATGGACCCAGGCATCCGCCAAAAAGCCGTGGAGCGTCCGGATCTCTGCCAGATCCAGCGGGCAGATGCTAAGACTTCCCGGAGTATTTCCGGCTGCCATCGTTTCCAGATGCTTCATGTTAGACGAAGCGGGGCGGACCACCGCAAAAACCCGGTGCCCCGCCTCCATTAATTTTTTCACTGTTGCCGCGCCGATAAAGCTTGTTGCGCCTGTTACTACGACCTGCATTATTTCATCCTCGGAATGATCATCAGTTTGTCCATCTCCTCATCCGGAAGGAATGGGGAAAGGTCCTCAAGCGGCGGAGATACTAACGTACCGTCCGGCAGACGCTTTGCGGAGGACTTCGGTTCAAAATTCTGGTCCATGGTCACAAAGAATTCGCAGATGACCGGTCCGTCCACAGCCAGGGTCTTTTCCACAGCCTCTGCCAGCTCCTCATTGTGATGTGCCGCAATATATGGATAGCCATAAGCCCAAGCCAGCTTTTCCATATCCGGGAAGCTTAAGTCATGGCTGTCTGTACCGATTCCCACTAACGGCTCGCCAAAGAAGTTCTTCTGGGTCTGGCGGATGGAATGATAGCCGCCGTTGTTGATCAGGAAGATCTTGATCGGCATCCTGTGATGGATGATGGTCTGCAGCTCCTGCAGGTTCATCTGAATGCTTCCGTCACCGGTTACAAGAATAATATCATGGCGGCTGTAGCCGTCTCCCTCATGCTCCGGGTCGTGAGCTGCCATGCAGGCGCCGATCGCAGCAGGCAGGTCATAGCCCATAGATGCGATCGCGGAATTGGATAAGAAGCGCTGTCCCTTCTTCATAATGTAGCCATGTCCGCCTACCACACAGGCAGAACCATTGCCGACTACTGTGATCTGGTCCTCACTTAAACGGCTGCTGATCGCCTCGATCACCGCGTAAACGTTCGCCTCATGCTCCGGATCCGGCTTCAGCTGCTCCTTACGGATGGTCGGGTATTTCTCCCGGTACATACGGCAGGTCTCGCTCCAGGTCATGCCCGGCAGGCCCTCTCCGCCGTCAAATACCGGCTTTTTATCGTATTCCTCCCGAAGGACCGCTGCCATGGTTTCCATCAGATCCTTTGCGTCCGCATGGACCGGCATATCCACATGTACACTCGGCTTCTTTAATTCCTCCGGGTCTACATCATTCATGATCACATATGCCTCGCGGGCCCAGGTCTTGTAATTGTAGCCCACCTGGCGGATGCTTAAACGGCTTCCGACAGAAAATACCAGGTCACTGTTCTGGACCGCCAGATTGCCCGGCCGGTCACCCAGGTTGCCCGGTCTGCCCACGTACCACGGACAGTCATCGTACATACAGTCGTTGGCATTCCAGCCTACCACTGCCGGAATCCCCAGTCCGTCTGCCACTTCCATAAACGCGTCAAACGCTCCTGCAATGCGGATTCCGTTTCCGGCATACAGGACCGGACGTTTTGCGTTTCGGATCTTCTCGATGATCTCTTTTGCCAGTTCTCTGGAAACCGGAGCCGGAAGTACCTGACGGTGCTCGCCCTTTCCGGCATAATCCTCCGCAATGGCGTGAGGCGGCTCTACCACACTGGTTCCCTCCGTTCCATGCACGCCTGCAAGGACCGCTTTCTTTTCTTTCTCCTCGGTTGCTCCCGCAAATACGGCTGCGCCGGAGGTATGATCCAGCCCTACGGTATGCAGGGCCCATCCGGTGCCGCCCGCCTCATAATCTGCAGCGTCAAAGCCGACCAGCTGTTCTGTGTCTACATATGCGCCCTGCACATCCAGCGGGATATCCAGCCAGGCCGGACCCGGACGTCCGGAGTAGGCCAGATAAATAGCCTTTTCCAGACAGTAGCGGATCCGCAGCGGGTCAATGACCATCTCGCTGTACTTTGTCATGCAGTCAATGGATTTCACAATATCAAATTCCTGGTCACCCATAGCGCGGATGCCCACGCCGGACCAGCGGGCCGTGGTGTCGTAACGGACCTGACCGGATAAGATCAGCATAGGAATGGAATCCAGCCAGCCGCCCACCACTCCAGTGATGGCATTGGTACCGCCGGGGCCTGTGGTCACACACAGCGCTCCGATCTTGTTGTGGATTCTGGCATATGCCTCTGCCGCAATGGCGCAGGCCTGCTCATGATGCTGATACAGGCAGTGCAGCCCTTCCTGATGCCCCAGTGCATCGTTTAAATGCATGGCACCTCCCCCCGTAACCGTAAAGACCTGATTGATGCCTGCCTCTACCAGTTTCCCGGCAATGTAGTTGGATACTTTGATCTTCATTGGGAATCTCCTCCTGTTGTGTTTTGTATGAATCCTGTACGGCTCATATGCCGTTTTCTTTCTCTCCAATGCTACTAGTATACCATACATTCCCTTATCCTGCATCCCAAAATCTCGACTGGCAGAGCGTGGCTGGATTTCCAGTAACCTTCACTTTTCAAGCTGTATCAAATCCGCTATAATCACCACCGTAATGCAACTGCGGATCTTCGGCCAACGTTCCACAAGCAAAAAGGAGAAATAAAAATCATGAACAAACATTACAAATTACTGGCTGTATTATCCACCGCTGCGGCAATGTCAGCGGCAACCCCTGCACTCGCTCTTTCCATTCCGGGAAGCGTTTCCACCGTACTGGCCGCAACCGCCGGCTGGCTGACCGAGGACGGCGAGCTCCGCTACAGAGACAGCGAGGGCTACTACCTGACCGATTCCTGGAAAAAGAAGGACGGCGAGTGGTATTACTTAAACGAGGACGGCTATATTTCCCGTTCCTGCATGATCGATGAGTATTATGTAAACGAGGAAGGCCGCCGCGTGATCAACCAGTGGATCAGCGAGGCGAATGAGGACGAATGGGACTCTGAAGCTCCGGACACCTACTGGTACTACTACGGAAAAGATGGAAAAAGCGTGGTCTCCAAATGGCAGGAGATTGACGGAAAAAACTACTATTTTAATGAAGAGGGCCACATGCAGACCGGCATGCTGGAGTTAGACGGCGCCACCTACTACCTTGGTGAGGAAGGCGACGGCGCCATGAAAACCGGCTGGATCGAGCTGGAAAATGAGAACGAGGAGCTGGATCAGGATACCGTATGGCATTTCTTTGACAGCAACGGACGCATGGTTATGAATCAGATCGACCGTAAGATCAACGGTTCCTGCTACACCTTCCAGAACGGTATCCTGCAGACCGGATGGTTCCGCCTGCCGGAGACTGCCCAGGCATCTGCAGACGCGCAATCCGGTCCTGACGCTGAGACTGCAACCGGTTCCGATGCACAATACGCTGAAATAAACAGCGCACTCCCGGCTATCGCCTCCTACCAGTTCTATGAGGAGGACGGCAAGCGCGGCAACGGCTGGTACCAGATGGAGGGAGCTCCGGAGATCAGCGAAGAGGGCGAAGCCTTCATCTTCTATATCAAGAAAGGACGCCCGTACTATGCGACAGCCGGCGTACAGGTATTTACCGTAGACGGCAGACGCTTTGGCTTCAATGAGCGCGGAGAGCTGCAGACCGGCCTTCAGAGCGTGATCGCCGAGGACGGCCAGACCGCAAACTACTACTTTGGTGATGATGGTGTCATGAAGACTGGCAAGCAGACCATTTACGATGAGGATCTCGGTGAAAACCAGACCTGGTTCTTCTACACCGACGGCGGCAATAAGGGCCGTGGCTTCCACGGTGTCCGCGACAACAATGTCTATGTACAGGGACTTCGCCTGGATGCAGACCGGGACCTGCGCTATGCACCAGCACAGCTGGATGGCGTATCCTACCTGGTAGGCACCAACGGCGCCATCCAGAAAGCATCCTCCTCTTCCAAATCCGCCGCAAAACCGGAGCTTGGAAACGGCTTCAAGGATGTGAAGGATTCCAACGATAAAATCTGGACCGTTGACGTAAACGGAATCATCCAGCAGTAACCCGCAAACATCATTTCATCCGTTCAAACCGGCACCGGAGCCGCTTCCCATCTGCTTTGGGCTGCGGTCCCGGTGCTTTCTTTCTATAAAAAACGCCGTTCATAACATTTTTCTTACGATTTCTCCGATTTCCTTACAATGCCTCCATGCCTCTTGTCAGCCTATACTTCGGCTGTTATAATAAATTTGCAGAGAGAGAAAGGATGATCACTATGAAGAAAAAAGCAGGACTCACCCTCATCTTAACCATCCTGTGTTTTCTGATGAGCGCATTCCCTGCCATGGCAGGTGAGTGGCACAAAACCGCAGAAGATCAATATCAATATATTAAGGACGACGGCACCAAGGCCACCGGGCTCCTGGAACTAAAGGACGGTACCTACTATCTCGACGATAAAGGCAACCGCAAAACCTCTTACTGGCTCCGCTATAAGGGCGACTGGTATTTCTTCGGTGAAGACGGACAGATGGTCACCGATTCCTGGGTTGACAATTATCATGTCAGTGAAGACGGACAGATGGATAAGATGCGTTAAGAGCAGACAAAAAACAAAAACAGCGGACGCGCCTAGTGGCGTGCATCCGCTGTTTTTGTTTTCCCTGTTTATTTCTGAATATCAAAGGTCATGTAGGTATCTGCCGGAATATCGGTCTCGTACATCGGCTCACCCTTAGCTTCATAAGCACTCTTCTCATAAATCTTTAAGTGCGTCTCACGGTCCTGGAAAAATCCGCCGAAGGTGTCCGCACCGGACTCTCCGTAATTGTAATCCTGAACCGCTGCCTCATCGTTGATGCTCTTAAGCACGGCATCTGCATACTCTGCGGCGTCTTCCCCGCTGGTACCGTCCTTCACCACAATGGTCACATCGATCAGGGACTTGTCCTCATCGATCGTAAAATCGATGGAATCTGCCATCGGATAATCATTTTCATCCAGACAGATCTCATCCACCTCATCGCGGAACTGGTCCATATCCAGCTCGATGTTGTTATAAATGTTAAAATCCGGTGATTCCGCTTCATTGGCATCCGGCTGAACGATGTTGCTCTTGGTGCATCCGCATAAAAGCACCATGCAGCCTGCTGCTACAAGCAGTGCTCTTTTTCCCATTTTTATCATGATTGATTTCCTCCTGTAAAACATAAAGCAGGTATCATTATATACGAAAGCCGCCGGTTTGAACAGCAGCTTTCGAAAAATGTAATAAAAATGTGATAAAAAATTCCCTATCCAAGAACAATCAGACGTGCTACCGCCAGCGGATCATCTTCCGGGAAGGACTGCATGCACACCAGGATATCCCTGATCTGCTGTCCATCCATACCAAGCATGGCAGCAATCTGATCGGCCGGGTGCCCGCCCGCCGAAAGCTCCCGGATCTGCTTCACCCGGTCTGCCATTGTCTCCAGCTGCTCCTTAAGTCCGTCTGCGCCAGCCAGTCCCTCCCGGTCTGCCTCTGCCGGTTCCTCCTCCAGGAAGTCTTCCAGCCGAAGCTCCTTTTTCCCGGTATCTTCTCTATAGTACTCCTCTGACAGTTCCCAGTCTTCTGCCTGGCCTGCTTTTTTCTGATTCTGCATTGTTTTTCCTCCTTACTATCCTTCCATCTGCCGCCCCAGAAATCCGGCCGCAGTGGAAACCAGCCGAAGCTCCGCTTCGCCCAGTCTGGCTTTCGGGTCCCGGCTTAAGAGCGCCACCGCCCCAATGGGATCTCCCTCGCAGATGATCGGCACGATCACCTCTGCCACCACGCCGTCCATCTCCTCACCTGCGACCGGAATAAATTCTCTTGTATCCTTCTCAGCCACCACAGCTTCCCGCTCATGGATCACCTGCTCCAGCTGCCTGCTGATCATCTTCTGCAGCATGTCCCGCTTCGGTCCGCCGGAAACAGCGATCACCTGGTCACGGTCCGTGATGCAGACCAGCATGCCGGTAGACTGCGCCATGGACTCCGCATACTGAGTGGCAAATGCCGCCAGCTCAACCATGGGAGAATATTTTTTCAGGATGATCTCTCCCTCCCGGTCTGTAAAGATTTCCAGCGGAGTACCCTCCCGCAGTCTCAGCGTTCTTCGTATCTCCTTCGGAATCACGACACGTCCAAGATCATCGATCCTTCTCACAATTCCTGTAGCTTTCATAATGCTCCTCCTGCATAATTTCCATATCGTGTGTCTTATGGATAGTATGCGGAGGGCTTCAAAATTTATGCACCGGAGCTGTCCCGAACTATTCACCGAGCTGAATGATCTGTCCCAGGATCGTCCGGGCAAGCTCCATCATGGCCTGGCAGTCCTTCTGTCTGTTTCTGCGGTCCACATACAGAAAATACGGCTGCTCTGCCATCACAAACCGGAGTTCATCTCCGTAGGAAGCAACCAGCTCCGGAATGCCGGCTGTGTTCAGCTTTGCATTCGGATACATGGTCAGGCGAATCTCCTGACGGTTGATGCGCACCTCCGTCACATAGGCTCTGTGAGCCATGGCCTTTAAAAGCGCTACCTGCAAAAGATTCGCCACTGCTTTCGGAATATCGCCAAAGCGGTCCATCAGCTCATCCTGCATATCCAGGTATTCTTCCTCATTCTCAATGCCGGAAATGCGCTTATATACATCCAGCTTCTGATACTCATTCTTAATGTAGGAAACCGGGATATAGGCATCCACATCGCACTCCACGGTGGACGCAAAATCCTCCGTCTCATCCCGGCGGCCCTGGATAGCCTGCACCGCCTGATTTAACAGCTTACAGTAAAGATCATAGCCGACCGCTTCCATATGCCCGTGCTGCTCTGCACCCAGTACGTTTCCCGCACCGCGGATCTCCAGATCCCGCATGGCAATCTTGACGCCAGAGCCCAGCTCCGTAAACTCACGGATGGCCTGCAGACGCTTCTCTGCCTCTTCCTTTAAAAGCTTGTCGCGCTTATACATCAGAAACGCATACGAGGTACGGCTGGAACGGCCCACACGGCCCCGCAGCTGATACAGCTGGGAAAGTCCCATGCGGTCCGCATCCTGAATGATCATGGTATTGGCATTGGGGATATCCAGCCCCGTCTCAATGATGGTGGTGGATACCAGCACATCAATGTCACCATTCACAAAATCCAGCAGAATCTGCTCCAGCCTGTGCTCCGGCATCTGCCCGTGGGCGTACACCACCGTAGCATCCGGTACCAGCTCCTGCACATGGTGCGCAACCTCCTCAATATCCTTCACGCGGTTGTATACATAGTAAACCTGACCGCCCCGGGCCAGCTCGCGGTTCACCGCCTCACGGACCATCTCATCGTTGTGCTCCATGACATAGGTCTGGATTGGGACACGGTCCACCGGCGGCTCCTCCAGCACGCTCATATCGCGGATGCCTACCAGACTCATATGAAGGGTCCGCGGGATCGGTGTTGCCGTCAGAGTCAGCACATCCACGTTTTCCTTCATCTGCTTGATCTTTTCCTTGTGGGCCACACCGAAGCGCTGCTCCTCATCAATGATCAGGAGCCCCAGATCTTTGAATTTCACATCCTTCGAAAGAACCCGGTGCGTACCGATGACAATATCCACCTGACCCTTCTTCAGATCTTCGATCGTCTTTTTGATCTGCCCCGGTGTGCGGAACCTTGACATCAGCTCAATCCGCACCGGAAAGTCCTTCATGCGCTGTACAAAGGTATTGTAATGCTGCTGCGCCAGAATGGTGGTCGGCACCAGGTAGACCACCTGCTTACTCTCCTGCACCGCCTTAAACGCTGCCCTCAGCGCAATCTCCGTCTTGCCGTAGCCCACGTCACCGCAGATCAGCCGGTCCATGATCCGGCGGCTTTCCATGTCCCGCTTGGTATCCTCAATCGCGGTGATCTGATCCTCCGTTTCATCGTAGGGGAACAATTCTTCAAACTCCTGCTGCCATACGGTATCTTCCCCGTACTGGTAGCCGCCCAGCTCCCGGCGCGCCGCATAGAGCTGCACCAGATCCTTCGCGATCTCTTTCACCGCAGTCTTCACCTTCGCCTTGGTCCGGTTCCACTGCTCACCGCCCAGCCTGTTCAGCTTCGGTGCCTTCACGTCAGAGCCCGCATACTTCTGAATGCCGTCCAGACGGGTGGCCGGAAGGTAAAGACTTCCGTTGTCCGCGTACTCCACCTTCAGGTAATCCTTGATAACGCCGTCCCGCTCAATCTTCTCAATCCCGCGGTAAATGCCAAGTCCGTGGTCCTCATGCACCACGTAGTCCCCCACCGACAGCTCGGAAAAGCTCTGGATCTTCCTTCCCTCATAGGAAGTCTTCTTACGCCTGCGCTTTTTCTTCTCTTTGCCGAACATATCACCTTCCGTGATGACCGCAAATTTGATCTGCGGATAGGCAAAGCCCCGGTGCAGATTACCGAAGGCAACCAGGATCTCTCCCGGCTGCACCTCCCGGCTCTCATCGTCCGTACAAAAGGCGCTCAGACCGTACTCCCGCAGATCTTCCGCCAGGCGGCTGGCACGGGTGCGGGAACCAGATAAGAGGATCACCCGGTATCCGTCCTTCTTCCAGCCTGTCAGGTCTTTGATCAGCATCTCAAAGCTGTTCTGATAAGAATTCATGTTCCTGACATCAAAGAAAAAACGCTTCTCCGTCGTCATGCCCGGAAGCTTCTGCTCCAGGCCGGTCAGATACACCGTATCCTTCCGCTGTGCCCTGGCCAGGATCTCCCGCACCGGGTACAGCAGTCCGGTCTGTCCGGGAAGCAGATAGCCCTTCTCAAGCCGGTGCTCCATACTCTCCCGGAACTCCAGTTCCACCGCCTCGCCCTGTTCCTTCAGGCGCAGCGGCTCATCCAGAAAGATCATGCTCCGCTCCGGATCAAAGTAATCCAGAAACGAAACGGTTTCTTTATTAAAATACGAAATCCAGGCATCCAGTCCGGTCTGTTTCCAGCCCTCCTCGATGCCCTCCGTCAGTTCCTTTACAATCCCGCTGATGCGGTATGCTTCCTCGGTATTCTGCTGTGCTCTCAGCTTCTCCGCAAAGGCCTTTGCCTCACTGCGGATCCGCTCAATGCCTTCCCTCGCCTGCTTCTTTGTCAGCACGATCTCGGTGGCCGGATAAATGTCAATCTCATCCAGCTGCTCAATGGAGCGCTGGCTCTCCAGGTCAAAGGTACGGATGGAATCCACCTCGGTGTCCCAAAGCTCAATACGCACCGGGAGCTCCTCCGTCAACGGATAGATGTCCAGAATGCCGCCCCGCACGGAAAACTGCCCCATACCGTCCACCTGCGGCATACGCTCATAGCCAAGCTCAGCCAGACGGAGCTTCCAGGCTTCCAGGTCCAGCTCCTGTCCGGTTTCCAGATGAAGCACCTGCTCCTGCATGCAGCGCAGCGGAAGCAGATGGTCCATCAGGCCATCCATGGTGGTCACCACGACACCGTTTTCGTCCTCCATCAGATGGCGCAGAACCTGCAGCCGCTCCCTGGTGAGCAGATTGCCGTGGATATCCGCACTGTAAAACAGCAGATCCTTCGCCGGATACAGCCAGACATTGTCCCGGAAGCAGCCGAAATCATCGTAAATCTCCCGTGCCCTGGCATCATCATATGTTACCACAAGCTTCCACGGCCGGTCTGCCACGGTTTCCTGCATCAGATGCACCTTCTGGGAATCCAGACAGCCGCTGACCTGCACCGGCCCTTTCTTCTTTTTCAGACACTCCTGAAGTTGTTCAAACTCCGCCAGCTCCGTAAGTGGATTTGCAAATACTCTGCTCATGATACCTACTCCGCTTTCTTTTTGGCATTATAATGATTCATGGCACGCTCCGCTCCGGTTGTCATCATCATGACCGCAGCCTCAGCCGCCTCGCCAAACGCCTCATCCATGATCTTCTGCTCCTCTGCTCCGAAACGGCTCAGCACATAATCTGCCAGATCCATCTTCGGCGGCTTCGCGCCCACGCCCACCTTGATGCGCGGAAACTCCTGGGTGCCCAGGTGCGCAATGATGTTCTTGATTCCATTATGCCCGCCGGCGCTTCCCTTTAACCGGATGCGCAGCTGTCCCGGCTCCAGACTGATATCATCGTAAATGACAATGATGTCCTCCGGGTCAATCTTATAATAATCCACCGCCTCGCGGATGCTCTCGCCGCTTAAGTTCATGAAGGTCTGAGGCTTTAAAAGAAGCACCTTCTCCCCCTCGATCACGCCCCTGCCGCACAGCGCCTTGTGCTTGCGGTCGCTCACATCAATATTATATCTGTCCGCCAGCACATCAATCACCGAAAAGCCAACGTTATGTCTCGTTTTATCATATTCCCGTGTGGGATTCCCAAGTCCTGCAATTAAATACATCATTTTATCCTTCCTATGCTGCTTCCTGTAAACATGGTTTTTTATAAATATAGAATAGCAAAATTCGGAATGTATTGCAATGAGAACGGCCCGACAAACTTTTAGATACCAGAAAAGCGCCGGGAGCATTTCGCTCCCGGCGCTTTCTCTGTAATTCTTATGGTTGAAAACGATTCCATTACTTATCGTCTTCGCGTTTCTTGGTCACTGCCACAAATGCTGCAAGCATCATGCTGGACAGGAAGAATACCAGTCCGTTTGTTCCGCTCTGGCCGGTCTTCGGAAGTGCTGCTAACGGCACATCCTCATCGTCGATCATAAGCAGATTGTCTGCTCCATCTTCGTTCGGCAGGTTTGCTAACGGAACTGCATCCGGGTCAATGGTTACGGTTGTTGTTCCCGGGCCGCCGGAGGAAGATCCACCGTTGTCACGCGGGCCGGAAGAACTTCCGCCACCACCGCCACCGCTGTTGCCGCCACCCGTGGTTCTGGAATCAATGGCGATCGGATCGGTCTCATCTTCTCCAGTTACCTTGCCATCCGGTTTCTTCGGGTTCTCGGTCTTTGCTGTTGCGGTTGCTTTGTTTGTAAAGCTTGTGTTGCCAAGATCTGCTGCTTTTACTGTGTAAGTTGCTTTCACATCAACCGAAGCACCTGCTGTTAATACAGCGATGGTTGCGGTTCCGTCTGCATTCACAGTATACTCACCTGTATTGGCAACAATGGTTGCACCGTCTAACTCGTCTTTTACAATTACGTCTTTCAGATCCGTATTACCAGTGTTGGTTACCTTGATGTTAAATTCCATCACATCGCCAAGCTCGAATACAGTCTTCGGAGCGGTCGGAGCCTTGACAGTCTTTTCAACTTTCAGTCCATCTTCATAGATATGGAAGTCTGCCGGGATCCAGGTAATCTTATAGTTTGCATTTGCTGCTGCGTCAGTCTCCTCAACGATGAATTTGACTGCATCGTTGTAAGTACCTCTTGCCTCATCAGTGCCAGCACCCGGTCTGGTTACCTTGAAAGCAAGCCTATCACCCGCTACTACTTCACCGCTTGTTACGGTTGCGGCAAAAGCAGCTGCCGGACGGATCCATCTCATAATTCTCGTCACAACACCAGGAGTAGAGATATAGTCTTCCGGATCAGCCTCACCAACATACTTGGATGCTTCATCTGCAGTAATGGTGATTTCTCTCGGATCTACCGTTAAGGTTCCCTCTACTTTTTTAATCTCGTAGTTCTCTGCCTTGGTACCATCATTCAGCGAATAAGTAAAGGTGTTCGCACTATTTCCAGCATTGGTCTGGCTTCCGGTCACCTTGTAGGTTGCACCTTCGCCATCTGCAAATCCATCTTCGGATACTGCTACGGAATCATTGGTTAATGCAGCTCCGTCATAGGTCTTCCGATCGGTTGCACTGGTCAAGGTTACCTGTCTCTTTGCAATCTCCAGAGAACCATCGGTTACGTTGAAGATTACATTGCTGTAGTTTCCGTTGGTATTCGCAAAATCACTTGCCTTCAGCCCCATTGAGTAGGTTCCGGCATCGGTCTTAGACAGTGTGCCATTTCCATTGAAGCTGAAATCGCCTTCTGTATAGGCCGGGTTGCTGATGGAAACATCATAACCGGTTACCGTCATTTCTGCTCCATCGTAGGTCTTGCTACCTGTATGACCGGTAATGGTTACGATAATTTCATCTGCACTCGGAGATACGGTCAATGTCCCGGCGTTCTTGGTAATCTCGTAGTTCTTTTCCTTGGTGCCATCCTTCAGCGTGTAAGTAAAGGTATTATCACTGGTTCCTGCAGTTGTCTGTGTACCAGTTACCTCGTACGTTGCGCCTTCACCGTTTGCAAATTCATCTCCACCAACGGTTACATTGCTGTTGGTCAGCGGTGTTCCATCATAGGTCTTACTGTCAGTTGCACTTGTCAATGTTACATTTCGTTTCGTGATGGTTAAGGTTCCATCTACAATCACGAATCGAACGTTTTTAAAGTTGCTGCTGTTGTTGGTAAAGTCCGTTGACTCCAGACCCATATGGTAAGTATCAGCATCGATTCCGGTCACAATCTTATGGGACGCATCTCCGGTGAAGCTGAAGTCACTTTCATGATACAGGCCATTGCTGATTTCGGTGACATCATAACCCTCCGCTTTGTGTTCCTGGCCGTCATACTTGGCAGAATTGCTATGCTCTGTAATGGTCACAACTACTTCATCAGCGATCGGTTTTATCTCTAAGCTACCTTCCTGCGGTGTGATGTTGTAGTTGTCTGCCTTTGTTCCCTCATTCAGGGTGTAGGTAAAGGTATTCGGTTTCGTACCAACATTGGTAATGGTTCCGGTTACATCGTAAGTTGCGCCGTCATTCTTTACGAATCCATCGCCACTTACCGTTACAGTGTCATTGGTCAATGCGGTTCCATCATAAACCTTTTCAGCATCTGCACTGGTCAGGGTAACATCACGTTTTGTGATCGTCAGCTTACCGTCTTCTTTCACTACAAACTCTACATTGGCAAAGTTGCCATTGCTGTTTGCGAAGTTCTCCGCTTTCAGACCCATATTGTAAGTGTCAGCATCCGTTCCCTTCGCCTCTGCCTTGCCGCTGAAAGTAATATCCTTTTCCGTATACAGGCTGCCTGCCGGAATCGTTACATCATAACCAGTTACGCTATGCTCATCTCCGTCGTACTTAACGGTTTCAGTGTGACCCTTGATAGTAACGGTAATCTTTTCAGTTACCGGAGTAACTTCCAGTTTGCCATAGACTAGTTCAATGTCGTAGTTTTCAGGCTTGGTATTTCCATTCAGATTGTAGGTGAATGTATTTTCACTCGTACCAACCTTTGTCTGGCTTCCGGTTACTTTGTAGGTTGCACCTTCGCCTTCTGCAAAGCCATCTCCGGCAGTTACGGTTACGGTCTGCGCTGTTAATGCTTCACCGTCATACACCTTGCTTGCATTTGCACTGGCCAGCGTCACTTTACGCTTTTCAATGGTCAAGTTACCATCCACAATCACGAATTTTACTTTTTCAAAGCTTGCATTTCTGTTATGGAAATCAGCTTCTTTCAATTCCATATTGTAAATGCCAGCATCGGTTGCCTTCACCTCTGCATTGCCTGTAAACGTAAAATCTGCTTCGTGATAGAGAGGATTACTGATATTTGTTACTGTGTAACCAGCTACTGTATGCTCCGTACCATTGTACAAGAAGCTTCCGCTCTGTTCTGTGATAGTTACGACTACTTCATCTTTCGTAGCAGTTACAATCAACTTACCTTCATGCTTACTGATCTCATAGTTATCTGCATTGGTTCCGGCGTTTAAAATGTAATTAAAGGTATTATCACTGGTTCCGGCAGTTGTCTGTGTACCAGTTACCTCGTACGTTGCGCCCTCACCGTTTGCAAATCCATCTCCACCAACGGTTATCTCGCTGTTGGTCAGCGGTGTTCCATCATATACCTTGCTGTCATTTGCACTGGTCAGAGTCACTGCACGTTTCTGAACTGTCAGCACAATATCATTCTGGATTACAAAGGTTACGCTTGCAAAGTTTTCGTTGGTATTCACAAAATCTGCTGCGTTTAATTCTGTTGTATAAGAACCAGCATCTTTACCGGTTGCAGAATCTTTCGCTCCATTAAACTGAACATTGGAAGTTTTATAAAGCGAGTTATCGGCAGCTATCTCATAACCGCTTACGGTATACTCTTCGCCATCATATTTCTCTGTGCGACTATGTCCTGTAATGGTTACGGTAACTATATCCGTTACCGGATTAACAGTCAGATTTCCATAAACTTTGGTGATCGCATAGTTGGTACTCTTTGTGCCCTCGTTCAACTGATAGGTGAACGTGTTCTTACTTGTACCTTTGTTCAGCTGACTGCCAGTAACATTGTAAGTTGCTCCATCGCTTCCTACAAATGCTCCCGCCGTTACGGTCACTTTGTTGTTGGTTAACTCAGTTCCATCGTAAACCTTTTCAGCATCTGCACTGGTCAGAGTAATCTCAACCGGTTTAATTACCAGTTCACCAGGATCTACCACCTTAAAGGTTACATCCTTAAAGTTCTTGTTGATATTTTCAAACTGAGCCGCGTCAAGTGTACCTTTATATGTATCTGCATCAGTTCCTTTGATCGTTGCATCGCCGATAAACTTGATGGAAGAATCATTCAGCGGATAATTTGTATTATCAGCTGTGGCGGTATAACCCGTTACAGATTTTTCCGTTGCGTCGTAAGTTGCCTCAGCATGCTTACCACGAATGGTTACAACTACCGGAGTTTCAATCGCACGAACGGTCAGGTCTCCCAGGTCTTCTGTAAATTTATAGTTATCTGTGTTGGTTCCCTGAGTCAGGCTGTAACGGAAATGGTTTTTACTGCTTCCGCTTTCAGTCTGAGAACCATATACATCGTAGGTTGCGCCTTCGCCATTTGCAAAACCATCACCACTTACGATCACATTTTTTGCTGTCAGCGGAGTACCGTCATAATCCTTGCTTGCAGAATCACTGGTCAGAATTACTTCACGTTTTTTAATGGTAAGCTTGCCATCTACAATCTCAAACGTTACTTTCGTGAAGTTCTTATTCGTATTCTGGAAATCAGCAGGGGTCAGTTCCATGTCATAGCTTCCGGCATTAGTTCCCTTAACCTCTGCGGTTCCGCTAAAAGTGAAGTCTTTTTCCGTATACAGCTTACTGCTGATAGACTGAACAGTATAACCGGTTACGGTTTTCTCCGTTCCATCGTAAGTTTTTGTACCACTGTTTTCCTTAATGGTTACTACAACTTCATCTGCAGTTGCTGTAATTGTCAGCTTGCCTTCCACTACGCTGATCTCATAGTTGTCCTTGCTGGTATTGCTCTTCAGCGTATAGGTAAAGGTATTATCCGTTTCACCAACCTCAGTCCGGCTCGCAAAATTACTGTAGTCTGCACCCTCGTTTTCTGCGAATCCATCACCCGTTACCTCAACGGTTTCTTTCTTTAATGCTGTTCCATCGTAAGCTTTGGAATCACTTCCACTTGTCAGGGTTACGCTGCGTTTCTGAATTACTAACTGTCCATCCTCTACAACGAATGTTACATTCGGGAAGTTAGAGGTATTCGTATTTGTAAAGTCAGATGGGCTCAGATTCATACCGTATGTTCCGGCATTCGTGCCCTTAACCTCTGCGCTTCCACTAAAGGTGAAATCGTTGACCGTATATAGTGGATTGCTGATGCTCTCTACGGTATAACCCGTTACTGTTTTCTCTGTACCATCGTATTTTTCAGTGCCACTGTTTTCTTTGATGGTAACGGTCACAGCTTTAGTAACTGGAGTCACCTTCAGTTTGCCATAGACTGGTGTAATCTCATAGTTACCTGCATTTACTCCGTTTGCAAATTCATAGGTAAATGTATTGTCTACTTCACCAACATTCGTTATGGTTCCGGTTACATCATAGCTCGGTGCTTCATTCGTTACAAATCCATCACCGCTTACCGTCACAATGCTATTGGTTAATGCTGTTCCATCATAAACCTTTTCATCATCTGCACTGGTCAGGGTAACGTTTCTCTTTGTAATCGTTAACTCACCATCAGAAACAAGTACAAAACTTACTTTCTGGAAGGTGTTATTATCCTTGTTTGTAAACTGGCTTGCATCCAGTCCCATCGGATATTCACCGGCGTTTTTCTCCGTCACCTTAGCATTTCCGCTGAATGTAAAGTCTGCAGCAGAATACAGGCTACTTGCATCTGCACCTGCACATTCTACAACGTAAGTATAGCCCTCTGCCGTTTTCGCAATACCGTCATATTTCTCGTTGGTCTTATTACCAGTGATCTTTACAACAATTTCATTGGTAACCGGAGTAACTTTCAGTTCTCCCATCGTGGTCTGTACGTCGTAGTTGTTTATTACAGAAGGATCCAGTGTGAAATTAAATGTGTTGGTAGACGTGCCAACTTCTGTCTGAGTACCAGTTACCTTGTAAGTAAGCTTGTCAGCATCTGCAGCTACCAGACCATCGATCGTCAGATTGGTTGCTGTCAGTGCCTTACCGTCATAAATCTTATTAGCGGATGGGCTGGTCAGTTTCAGAAGCTTCTTGCCAATTTCCAGGGTATTGTCCTGAATTACGAAGGTAACCCTACTAAAGTTCGCATTGTCATTTCTAAAATCAGTCGCTGACAATGCCATATTATACGTTCCGGCATTGGTTCCGGATACTGTCTGATGCGCAGTATCACCAACAAAGGTGAAATCATTTTCATGATACAGGTTGTTGCTGATAGATACTACATCATATCCGCTCACCGTATGCGCTGTTCCGTCGTATGTTACTGTGTCACCGTGTTCCCTAATGGTAACGACTACTTCGCTGTCATTCGCAGTAACGATTAATATTCCTTCCTCAGTAGTAATGTTGTAGTTCCCTGCTTTGGTGTTATCATGAAGTGTGTATGCCGGTTCAGCAAATGTATTGTCGCTAGATCCAACTACTGTCTGGCTTCCGGTTACATGATAGTCTGCACCTTCTCCGTCTGCGAACCCATCACCGGTTACCGTAACCTCTGAATTCGTCAGCGGTGTTCCGTCATAAGACTTGGAAGCTGCAGCACTTGTCAGAACTACATTACGTTTCGTGATGGTCAGTTCACCATCGGTTACACGAAACTGTACATTAGTAAAGTTGCTGTTGATATTATGGAAAGATTCCGGAGTAAGTCTCATCGGATAAGGAATTGCCCTTGCATCAGTACCTGTCGCGGTATCGCTGCCAGGTGTTACAAGTGCCACATTCGCAGCAGTGTACTTTCCGTTTCCGCCCTCAATATTTGTTACAGTATATCCGGTCGTGGTCTGCTCACTTCCGTTATACATCTTAGACTCTTTATTACCAACAATCGTTACCGTTACCAAGTCATTAATCGGATTAATGATTAATTTTCCCGGAAGTGCTGCTGCAACAATATGCTGTTCATCAATCAGTTTGCCTACTGGCTCACCAGCAAATACTGCATCGTACTCTCCAGCATCTGTACCAGATGCGCCTGCTGTTACTCCAGTAATCGTAACTCCTGTATTGGTATCGGTTCTGGTATAACCAGATACGCTCTTTACTGTACCATCATAAGTGTATGTCGCACTGTCTGCCTGCAGCGTCACATTCTTATAATAGTAGAAATTAATCTCATCCGTACCGGTACCAACGATATGCTTCTTGGTTGCCGGGTCTTTAGCTACATGCGTATATCCGGAAATATCCGGTGCATTTTCTGTAACCTCGGTTCCCCAGGTACTTGTCTTTGTAGTCGGATCCTGTACCTTCTCAGATGTGCCATTCAGAAGATAATTTACCGTGTAGGACTTCTGCTGCGGAGTCCAGTTTGCCGTAAGCTTTACATTCTTTTCCGGCATTACAAAACTATCGCCTGCATGATATGTCCTGCTTCCATCTTCGGAATAAGTCCAGCCTGTAAAGTCATAACCTGTCTTTTCCGGTTCTGTGGCTACAACAACTACCGTAGAGCCCACATTCTTAAACCATTTTGTCTGAGCACTTCCCCAGGTACCGCCATTCAAATCATAATCTACATAATATCCAGCTACATACTTTGCATAGAAATTTACATTATGATCTGTGATGGTATACGGGAATGTAACAGCCTCACCTGATAACGCTTCATTATCATACCATCCCAGGAAGGTATACGTTACTCCATTTACGGTCTTTGTATTCGGATACTTACTTGCGGTCGGGCTCGTCTGCTCATTTTTATAATAAGAACCAGCCTCTGCGTATTCATATCCGGTCTGTCCGGCATTCCAAAGCCAGTAATTCGCTGTATAAACGTCTTTTACTTTGATTTCAACCGTACAATCTACATGCTTATCCGGATTTGTGCCATTGTTCCTGGAAATTTTATAAGGCTTAAGCTTGATAGATTCGATATCATCTTCTGTGATTGTTTTTCCATGCTTTCGTTCTATTTCTGCCTTATATGCCTCAAAAATCGTATTCCAGTCAGATGCATAGGTTCCTGTCTGCGTAATTTCCAAACTGCTGCCGGTTGTTCCATTCGGCCATTTTACTACACGACTGGAAACGCTATCCAGCATATTTTTATTATTTTCCCAGGTACCATTGGTAACCACAATCTTACCTGTACCAATGTTGCGTCCCCATACCGACGAATCATTTGATTTTGGGTCAGCTGTCGGAGTAGTTAAATAATAAAACTGTGCATCTTCTGTTGTAGTTGCCTGGATTACTGTAATCTCTTTCGCTGCACTAAATCGATGTCCTGCATGATCTACGGCCCATACCGTGATTGTTGCAGTTCCAAGCTTTCTTCCGGTTACCATACCGGTTTCATCTACAGTCAGAATACTTTCGTCTGAAGACTCCCAAGTAAGTGTTGCGGAACCGGTGGTCGGCTGAAGATTTGCGTTTAATTGAACCTGTCCAAATAATTTTACTTTGTTGTCACCGGTCAAGGTCACTCCGGTGATTGGATCTGCGGTAACGGTAATTGTCGCCGTGTCATAATCCTGTTTCCACCCATAAATAGTGTTATAATGAGTAATCGTCGCTGTTCCGACTCCAACCGCTGTTACCATAGCAGTCCATCCGCTTCCGGTCACCGTCAAAACGCTCGTATTCGAAGATGACCAGCTTGCAGAATACCCGCCCTCGTCACTTCTAAGCCTCTGTGTCTCACCAATCTTCATAGTAGCATTATAGCCTTCAATAGAAGCTGCCATAACACCACTCGACGCTGCCACCGCATAAATCGTAAAGTGCTCTGCCTTGAATCCAACTTCCTCTACAGCCGCATCCTCTACGTTCTGCTCGCTGACAGTCTCAAGCTTCAGCTCGCCTGCCTCAGCCTCTGCTGCATTTTCTGCGCTCAGCTGGGTCTTGCTGGTATCGTCTACTGCTACGATCTCGACCTTATCGGAAGCCTCGGTCATTTCCTGGATCGGAGCACCGGTGAAGGTTACGTCTACATAGCCGCTCTCGGACCAGCTGTTGCTGAGTTTCTTCCCATTATAAAGGAGATTGATATCGTATGCTAATACGCTGTGAACGGTTGTGCCCTCGGCCTCGCTGTCCATCTTCTCTTTGATGGTATCGCCCAGAGCGTCGGTTACTTCGGTTACGGAAAGCTCGGTGCCTTCCGGAAGAATGCCTTCCTCTGCGTGCAGGCTGATGGTCACGCCTTCGCTGCTCACATAGGATGCGCTGAATTCCGGATGTGCCACGCCCACGGTTTCTTCCAGGCTGGCCACGATCTCCAGATCTTCGGTAACGGCTTCTACTGCATAGACATGCTCATGCTGCTCCAGATCGGATGCGCTTGCCACATCTGCTGCGTCTGCCTCTTCAAGAGGTTCGCCGTTGGCGGTTACTTCGGTGATCTCGTAGCCTACCTGCGGGTCTACTGCAAAGTACAGGGTCTCGCCTTCGTTTACGGTGTGTGCGCCTTTGATCGTTGCTGCGCCTACCGGATCTACGGAGTAATCTACGCTGTACTGGCCCTCTACTGCTGCCTCACCTGTCAGGTCCTCGGCCTTTACCACATACGCTCTTGCGTTTGCGCTGCCCCAGATGGTTACGGTATTGTATGCCTTACCATTCAGCTCGCCTGCCAGTTCAATGGAGTCATCCTCCAGGAACTGCTCGTCGTTGTCAAAACCAATATTCTCGCTGCCGCCGTTGCCTGCCGGCTGTTCTCCGGTTGTTTCATCCGGAGCGGTAACGTCTTCGGTCGGAGCCTCAGTCTCTTCGGTGAGCTCGCCGTCTGTCTCATCGGCTGCGGTGGTCTCGTCTGCCTGAGTCTCGTCTGCAATGGTTTCCTCCGTGCTGTCATCAGCAACGGTTTCTTCTGCGGTGGTCTCTACAAGAGCCTCTGTTTCTTTTTCCGGCTCCTCTGCTTCGGTCTCTTCCTCAGCGTCTGCTGCCGGAGCTTCCACTGCTGCTTCTGCGCTGGTGCTTACACGGAATACCTTCTTTGCGGAGATGGATGCGCTTGCGCTTCCCTCTTCCGGAGTAAGCTCAATTTCTTCCTCAGCCTCTTCTGCTGCCGGTGCCTCTGTCTCGGTTTCCGGCTCAGTCTCTGCTTCGGTCTCGGCTGCTTCGGAGGTTTCTGTCTCAGCAGCTTCCTCTGCGCCGGTGGTCTCCTCTGCCTCGCCGTTCTCGGAAGCGTTCTCGCTCTCGGTTACGTCTGCTTCGGTTTCGTCAGAAGCGCTCTCGGATTCAGAGGTTTCGCCTTCCGGCTTTACAACCTCTGCCTGCGGCTTCTTTTCATCGTCCACCATGGTGGTGCCGCTGTAGTCTTCCGCGTTCTCCACACCCTCTGCATCTTCGATGTTGGTGGTGTTCGGATTTACGGTGACACGTGCAGTTTCATATCCGCTTACGTTTGCGCGGAAGGTTACTGCCATGTCGCTCTCGTTGATGAACAGGAATACCACATCGTCGGTACCTGCGTTGTAGAATACCTGCAGATCTGTATGCTCTGTTGCATAACTGCTGTCGATATCTACATCGAGCTGATACACCTTTCCGGCCTTGCTTCCTATCAGCTTTTCATAGGAAGTCTTAAGGCTCTTTTGTTTTGCTTTCAGCTCCAGGGATGAAAAATCGAACACATCTCCACTTTCCAGAGCTGCGCTGATCGCATCCTCAAGTTCGCTGCTGTTAAGCAGGAACAGAGAGCTTTCTTCTTCGCCTGCCGCGAACGCCACGGTCAGGTTGGTGCCAAAGTTGGTCACAACCATGGCTACCGTCAGCATAAACGCCACGATGCGTTTATACTCGTGCCTGATGACTTTTCTCAGGCCCAGTGTTTTCGCTTCGAGTCCCTTCATACTTCTCTCTCCTTTTCCCTTTATTTTTTGCTATCTAAATGTAAGGATAACGTTTTTCAGACAACTGTTTCATTGTCATCTTCAGTATACTCTTTTAAGCGTTACAAGAACTGTTATTTTCCATATTTTTCCTTAATTTTTTCTGATCCTTCCGCAATTTCCAGCTCCTTGACGTTCTTCCCCATATTTCTTTTCAGGCTGTCTCCACTCACTGCCAGTGCCGGTCTGCATGCGTAATATACATCAATTTTCCGGCGCCGGTTCACCGCCCGGAAGTTCCTGCATACACGGTCTGCCGCGATCTTACAGCCGTCCTGGTCTGTGCTGGTGACCAGCACCAGGAACTGATTTTTGCCGTAGCGGGTGTACAGATCTGATCTGCGCACCGAACGGATAATGGAGCGTTCCAGTCTCTGCCGTACCTCCTCCAGCTGCTCGGAGGATTCCAGAGGCTCGCCGTCCCGGTCAAGCAGGGTAAAGAGCACCAGATGGGCCCTGGTATCTTCCCGTCCCAGCACCCAGACGATATACCGGTAAATATCGATGAAGGTCAGGTAATCGCACCGGGTTGCACCGAACACATTGGGATCCGGTCTCAGGTGCTGCTGGATTTCTTCTATATTATTCATCTCGTACTGGATCATATTGCGGATTGCCCGGTAATGCTCCATCATCTCCTCCGACATGCGGATGCCGTATTCCTGCTGGGATTCCTTGGCGATCTGCTCATAATACTCCACAGCCAGCTTATATTCCTTCATGGCCGTCAGACACTCCAGCTTGACCAGCTGCCATTCCTCGTAGGGATAGCGGCTGAGTGCCTGCTCACAATACGGAAGCAGCTCTGCATAGCGGTTCTGCTTTTTCAAAAGCCTGCTCAGCTCTCTCAGCACCTTAAAGTAAAGCTCCTGATACTTCCAGTTCGCAGCTGCCACCCAGTCATCCGCGATCATCAACGGAAGAAATTCGCCTTTATAGATCCTGCATGCCTCCTCCAGGAGCTCTACCTCTTTCAAAGGTTCTTTTTCTTCCAGTGCTGCCATGACCTGCTTCTGGAACACCTCTACATCAAGCTCCACATCTACATGCTCCGCTGCCCACATGTATATGCCGCCTTTGGTGGAAATATACTCGCCATCGGGAAGGCCGGCTGTCACCAGGCTTTTTCTCAGCCGGAAGATCATGGCACGCAGGGAATTGGCCGCCTGCTCTATGTCGCTGTCCCCGTAGAGCTGCTCCAGCAGCCGGGTTCTCCGGATGCCCTCTCCGCGGCTGTAGATGAGAAGCATCAAAAGATGCAGCATCTTACTGCTGAGACTCTTTCCCAGAAGAAGCGGCTGTCCCTGATAGGTCATGCTGAATCCTCCAAGCATCTGTATGTAAATGACATTCGGATCATTCTGAAAGTTCTTTCCGGATACTTCTTCCCGTTTTGCTTCTGTTATTTCCCCCATTTTTAAAGCTCCTGTTTCCGTTATATTTTTTATTGCATTATCATGCACTTTTTCCTTTTTCATAACGCACGCCTCCCTTTCTACTCACTATAGCAAGTAAAAGTACCGGATGCAAGTACTTCGCCCCAATCGGTCAAACTTCGGCAAAATTGGTATTTTTTCGGGTGAAAAAGAATGTGACTTGGGGACGTAATTTCCTATCATACAAAAAAAGCACCCGCAGAGACGATATCCCGCGAGTGCCTTTCTGACTTTTTATATATTTGTGCGTTATTTGCAGACGTTATTTATGCCAGCTCTTCCTGCTGCTCCTCCAGTGCCGCTGTCGCGTACTTTTCAAGGATCACAGACTGGATCATATCGCGGGTTCCCGAATTGATCGGATGTGCGATATCACGGTACTCGCCATCTGCTGCCTTGCGGCTCGGCATAGCGATGAACAATCCCTTCTCACCTTCAATGACTTTGATATCATGGACAACAAATTCGTTATCTATGGTAATGGAAACGATTGCTTTCATTTTCCCTTCTTTTTCGATTTTCCTCACTCTCACATCTGTTATCTGCATGTGGAACCCCTCCCCCGTTTTGATGAAGCTGTCCGGAAAAAGCCCGAAGGCCTGTCCCGGTCAGCTCTGTCTGTTTTCATGATGTCGAAACGATGCCGCCCTGCCGGCTGTCCTGCCGGGCCCATTACAGGGTATAGCGCTCGTTTTTCTCGATAACAATCTTAATATCATCCGGCGTACCGATATAGGTCGTGTTGGCACGGATGGTATCGCGGCTCTCTACGATGCAGTTCTCGATAACAGTGTTGTCGCCAATATAAACATCGTTCAGGATGATGGAATTCTTGATCACGCAGTTGTTTCCAACATATGCTTTCTTGAAGAGAATGGAGTTTTCTACGGTTCCGTTGATGATAGATCCGCTGGAAATCAGGCTGTTCTTCACCAGTGCGCCCGGATTGTATTTTGCCGGCGGAAGGTCATCCACCTTGGAGTATACATCCGGATATTCCTTGAAGAAATAGTTGCGTACCTCCGGCTTTAAGAAGTCCATATTGGTCTTGTAGTAGGACTCTACAGAAGCGATATTGCTCCAGTAGGAATTCAGCTTGTATGCATAGATACGTTTTAAGTTTTTGTAACGCACCAGGATATCGCGGACAAAGTCTACGCGGTCTTCTGCCGCGCAGCGCTCAATGAGCTCGATCAGCTGGCGTCTGCGGATCACATAAATACCGCAGGAAATGGTGCTGGAGGTGGAAACCATAGGCTTCTCGTCGAAGTCGATGATGCGGCCGTCATCGTTTAACTTCACCTGGCCAAAGCGGGTGATATCCTCTGTCTCCGGCATATCCTTGCAGACTACGGTAATGTCTGCCTTCTTTTCAATGTGATATTCCAGAACCTTGTTGTAGTCCAGCTTGTAGATACCGTCGCCGGCAGCAATGACCACATAAGGCTCATGGCTGTTCTTTAAAAAGGTGAGATTCTGATAAAGGGCATCTGCGGTGCCGCGGTACCAGTCACTGTTCTCTGCGGTGATGGTTGGAGTGAATACATAAAGTCCGCCCTGTTTTCTTCCGAAATCCCACCACTTGGAGGAGCTTAAATGCTCGTTTAAGGAACGGGAGTTGTACTGGGTAAACACCGCCACGTTCTGGATATGGGAGTTGCTCATGTTGCTGAGCGCAAAGTCAATGCTGCGGTAGCTGCCTGCAACCGGCATTGCGGAAATCGCGCGCTTGTTGGATAATTCCCGCATTCTCTTACTGTTTCCGCCTGCTAATACAATACCAATCGCTTTCATCGTACGCCACCTGCCTTTATAATGTAGTCTCCGCTTGCCAGTGCTCCGTCGGTATAGTCCTCCGGAGTGGTGACGCCGGAAATTGCGGTATTCTTACCAATTTTTACATGATCCGGGATCACGCTGTGCTCACCAATGGTAACCAGGTCGAACTGGTAAACCTTCGGGTCGTATTTGCTCGGTGCGTACTCGCCCACACCAAGCTCGGAGCCCTCGCCCACTGTGGTATCTTCTGCCACGATCGCTTTGTTTACTTTTGCGCCTGCTTTGATATGGCAGTCGCGCATGATGATGGAATCGTGTACCTCTGCTCCCGGCTCAATGGTAACGCCCGCGCCAATGACCGAATTGGTAATGGTTCCATGCACCTCGGTACCCTCACCGATGATGCTCCGGTCGATGACTGCATCTGCTGCCACATACTGTGGCGGGATGATATCGCTCTTGGTATAAATCTTCCAGTATTCCTCGTAAAGGTTGAACTCCGGAATGATATCGATGAGCTCCATGTTTGCCTCCCAGTAGGAGCCGAGGGTTCCGACATCCTTCCAGTAGCCGTTGTACTCGTAGGCAAAGATACGTTCCTGCTTCTCATGGCAGTACGGAATGACATGCTTACCAAAGTCACAGCCAGGCTCTTCCGACATGGCAATGAGCGCTTCCTTCAGCGCCTTCCAGCTGAATATGTAGATTCCCATGGAAGCCAGGTTGCTGCGCGGATTTGCCGGCTTCTCCTCAAACTCGGTGATACGGTTATTCTCATCGGTGATCACGATACCGAAGCGGCTTGCCTCTTCGATCGGAACCGGCATACATGCGATGGTGACATCTGCGTTGTTTGCTTTGTGATATTCCAGCATAACCTCATAATCCATCTTATAGATGTGGTCGCCGGAAAGGATCAGAACGTAGTCCGGATTGTAGCTTTCCATGTACTCCAGGTTCTGATAAATGGCGTTCGCGGTACCGGTATACCAGTCACTGCCCTTGCTCCGCTCGTACGGCGGAAGAATGGTAACTCCTCCGACATTACGGTCCAAATCCCACGGAATGCCAATTCCGATGTGACTGTTCAGACGTAATGGCTGATACTGTGTTAAAACGCCAACTGTGTCAACGCCAGAATTGATACAGTTGCTGAGCGGAAAATCGATAATTCTGTATTTGCCGCCAAACGATACTGCCGGTTTTGCGACTTTTTGTGTTAATACTCCAAGGCGGCTGCCCTGTCCCCCTGCCAAAAGCATGGCAATCATTTCCTTTTTAATCACGTTATCACCTCGCTGTAGTTTTCTTGTGCCTATTATTATACCACGCATTTCAGAGAAAGTGAACAAATAATTGTATTATTTTCAATAATTTTTGTACATTTTCCGACACTTTTTGCGTATTTTTTGCATTTGTCAATATATGGTATATTGAGAATTGGGTAACACAATTTATCCGATTTTGTACTGCCGTTTCCGGATAGAGCCGAAAATACGCGTATTTCGATATTTTTCTTGAATCACCTTATAAAATGAAGTATAATCTTGTTTAAGTATGCAAATAATAATATATTCTGTTAAAAGATTGAAAAGAATGCAGATCAAAGGAGAAGTATTATGGATTTAGTTACTGTAAGAGAACTGTATAAAAACCGGGAAGCTTACCTGGATAAAGAGGTTTCTGTCGGCGGCTGGGTGCGCAGCGTGCGTGCTTCCAAGGCCTTTGGCTTTATCGTAGTCAGCGACGGAACCTATTTTGAGACCCTTCAGGTCGTTTATCATGACAACATGGCAAACTTTGCCGAGATCAGCAAATTAAACGTAGGCGCTGCCATCATCGTAAAGGGTACCCTGGTTGCTACCCCGGATGCAAAACAGCCGTTTGAGATCCAGGCTGTAGAGGTTGCTGTAGAGGGTCCGTCTGCTCCGGATTACCCGCTGCAGAAAAAGCGCCACACCCTGGAATATCTGCGTACCATCACACATCTGCGTCCGCGCACCAACACCTTCCAGGCTGTATTCCGCGTACGTTCCCTGATCGCATACGCAATCCATCAGTATTTCCAGGAGCGTGATTTCGTTTATGTTCACACTCCGCTCATCACCGGAAGTGACTGCGAGGGTGCCGGTGAGATGTTCCAGGTAACCACCATGGATTTAAACAACATCCCGAAGACTGAGGACGGTGCTGTTGATTTCACCAAAGATTTCTTTGCAAAACCGACCAACTTAACCGTAAGCGGTCAGTTAAACGGCGAAACCTACGCCATGGCATTCCGCAACATCTACACCTTCGGACCAACCTTCCGCGCTGAGAATTCCAACACGACCCGCCACGCTGCCGAATTCTGGATGATCGAGCCGGAGATGGCCTTCGCTGATCTGGACGACAACATGGAGGTTGCCGAGGGCATGTTAAAATATGTCATCCGCTACGTTTTAGAGCATGCTCCGGAGGAGATGGCTTTCTTCAACAGCTTCATCGACAAGGGACTGTTAGACCGCCTCAACAATGTTGTGAACTCCGAGTTCGGCCGCGTTACCTACACCGAGGCCGTTAAGATCCTGGAGGAGCACAACGACCAGTTCGACTACAAGGTATCCTGGGGCTGCGACCTTCAGACTGAGCATGAGCGCTTCCTGACCGAGCAGATCTTCAAAAAGCCGGTATTCGTTACCGATTACCCGAAGGAGATCAAGGCCTTCTACATGAAGATGAACCCGGACGGAAAGACCGTTGCCGCAGTCGACTGTCTGGTACCAGGCATTGGTGAGATCATCGGCGGAAGCCAGCGTGAGGATAACCTGGAGAAGCTTACCGCACGCATGGACGAGCTCGGCTTAAAGAAGGAGGATTACCAGTTCTATCTGGATCTTCGCAAATACGGTTCTGCGCGCCACTCCGGCTTCGGTCTGGGCTTTGAGCGCTGCGTCATGTATTTAACCGGCATGGGCAACATCCGCGACGTGATCCCGTTCCCGAGAACCGTAGGCAACTGCGAGCTGTAAATCAAATAATCCGATCCGTACCGTGCCTCTGACACGTTCCGGATTCGCAAAAACCTATGCGGGTATACTGTGCAGAACGAACTGCCGGCATACCCGCATCGCATTTTAAGGAGTGCCTTATGAAATTTATCCACATTGCCGATGTCCACTGGGGCATGAATCCGGACAGTGACCGGCCCTGGAGCCGTGAGCGCGCCCAGGCCATCCGCGACAGCTTTGCCGAAGTGATCCGCCAGGCCAGACTGCGGGACGCGGACTGTCTCTTCATCTCCGGAGATCTTTTTCACCGCCAGCCGCTCCTGCGGGACTTAAAAGAGGTCAACTACCTGTTCTCTACCATTCCCGGCGTGCAGGTCATGATCATTGCGGGAAACCATGACCGTATCCGGCCCAGCTCTGCGCTCATGAGCTTTACCTGGTGTCCCAATGTCACCTTCCTCATGTCGGAGGAATTAAGCTCCGTTTATTTCAGGGACTTAAACCTGGAGGTACACGGTTTCTCCTATCACACCGCAGAGATCAATGAGGCTCGCTTAAACGGCATTAAGGCTCCGGACGATGGTCACATCCATGTACTGCTGGCCCACGGCGGAGATGCTTCTCATCTTCCGCTGGACAAAGGAAGCCTGGCACGCACCGGTTTTTCCTATACGGCACTTGGCCATATCCACAAGCCTGAGCTGGCACCGGACTTTTCTTACGCTTATCCGGGTTCCTTAGAGCCGCTTGATAAAACAGAAACCGGTCCCCACGGCATGGTCGTGGGTGAGATCCAGCCTGCCTCCGGCCAGGTCATCTCCCTGGAGTTTGTTCCGGTAGCGCGGACCCAGTACATTCCTCTGGTGGTCCACGTCACACCGGCCACCACCAACGGGGAGCTCTGCGACCGCATCACCGATGCCGTGAAGCAGCGCGGACCGGAGCACATTTACCGCTTCCGCATCCGAGGAATGCGTGACCCGGACATTACCTTTGACTTAGAGCCGCTGGAGCGTCGCCTGCAGATCGTAGAGGCAGTAGATGAATCCGAGCCGCAGTACGATTTCTGCCGGCTGTTTGCGGAGCACCCCAGCGATATGATCGGTTTTTACATTCAGGCGTTCCAGAAGGATGATCCAAGCCCGGTTGAGAAAAAGGCGCTGTATTACGGGATCGACGCTCTGCTGCGAACGACAGATGAGAGGAGCTAAGCATGCGGATACTGGATTTACATATTGACGGATTCGGCAAATTCCATGACCTTTCCGTCTCTTTTGACAAGGACCTCAATGTGGTTTACGGCAGGAACGAAGCCGGAAAATCCACGCTGCACACCTTCATCCGCTGCATGCTGTTCGGCCTGGAGCGTGGACGCGGCCGGGCGGCCCGCACGGATCTTTACAGCAAATATGAACCGTGGCAGAACAAGGCCGAATACGGCGGACAGATGCGGGTGGAAAAAGACGGGGTCATTTACCGTCTGGAGCGCAGCTTCCGGAAGGATCAGAAGGCTTTCCTCATCATAAATGAAACCGCAGGCAAGGAGGTAGAGCCTACCAAGGGTTTTCTGGACTTTCTGCTGGGCGACCTCACCGAGACCGCTTACAACAACACCATCAGCATCGGCCAGCTCAAATGCGTGACGGAGGGCGGCATGGTAACCGAGCTGCGCAATTATATTGCCAACATGAACACCACCGGCAACCTTTCCTTGAACATTACCAGGGCCACCACCTATTTGAAGAACCGGAGAAAGGAATTTGAGCGCCAGCTCACCCCGGAAGCAGCCCGCACATATACCGCACTGCTGACCGAGATCAAAAATATCGAAAAAGAGATTTCCGCTCCGGAATACGAGAATCAGCTTCAGACCTACCAGAATCTGCGTTCCCAGGTAAAGAACCAGCTTTCCGAAAAGCAGGCCGAGCGTGAAACTCTGCTGCAGAAGATCGCAAAGGGCAGACAGGCTCTGGATGGCGCACAATTTACCGACGAGGCCTCCATCCATGCATATCAGGAAAACGCCCGGAATGCTTATACACATTATAAAGATGTGGCTGCCGCCACAGCCCGCAAAGGACGCGTGGTGCTTCCTGTGATCATGATGGTGCTTGCAGTGCTTTCCGCCATCGGTGCCGCAGGACTTGGAGTGTTAAGCTCCCAGGCCTTTGAGCCGGTCTTCTTTGTAACCGGCGCCCTGGTCTCTGTATCCACCGGCGTGGCCCGCTACACAGTATGGCTGATCTGCATCTTAAGCGCTGCCACGGTCCTCTTCTTTGCAGTCGGTCTTATCCTCTTTATGAAAAACCGCAGCTTAAAGCAGGAGCTTGCCATGACAGAAAAGCTTCTGCAGGAAATCTTCTCCCGCCATCTGGGTGATTCCTCCATTTCCGAGGAAGCCATGGCTGCATTTGAGAGCCGCATGGCGGAATTCATCCGCTTAAGCCAGGTTTTAGAGCGTTCCGAGCAGTCTGTCAACGAACAGGCTTCTGAGATCACAGCCCTCCAGGAAAAGGAAACCAGCTGCGACGACGCGATCTCACGCCAGCAGAAGGCTCAGTGGGAGCTGGAGAAAAAGCTGGATCACCTGGCCCACTGTAAAGACCAGACCGAGTCCTTAAAGCAGGTACTGGCGGAAAACGACCGGATCCGGGAGGAGATCACCGCCATTGACCTGGCACTGGAAACCATGACCGGCCTTTCCGCTACCATCCGGGATTCCTTCGGACTCTATCTGAACAAAACTGCCTCCGAACTGATCTCCGGCATCACCGGCGGTATCTACGACAGCATGAGCGTGGATGAAAGCCTGAATGTGTTCATGAACACCCGCACCCGCCTGGTTCCGGTCGAGCAGGTATCCAGCGGCACAATGGATCAGATCTACCTGGCCCTGCGCCTCGCTGCCGCCAGGCTCATCCAGCCGGAGGGCGATTATATGCCGCTGATCTTCGATGACAGCTTCGTATTATACGATGAAGTCCGGCTTCGTACAGCCTTAAAATGGCTGAAAAAGGCCTACCCTGGGCAGATCATCATCTTTACGTGCCACCAGAGAGAGGCTCAGATGATGACCGCCGAGCAGATCGCGTACCGGCTGGTGACGATGTAAAATTTAAAGAATAACCAATAAGGTCCGAAGGTTCGGTCAGACCATACAGAATAAGCAGATGCTGTGAAATTTTGTACTTCATTCGCTCCGCCGCCGATCATATTACGGTTAGTAGATGCTCCAACTCTGATGACATGAAATTTGCACTTATCTTCGGTTTTCCTGATGATGAACGATAGATCCTGAATCAGATCCTGATAAGTATGATTAGATATTCCTTGCATATAGTAGGCACCACCATTGCAACTATAACAAATAATGTTATAATAAAATAAGAAATATGAGTATTATATGTGGGAGGACAGGTATGGACAAAATTTTTGAAGTAAAAAGTACAACCGGACAAATTATGAATGTCTATGAAGACATCGAAACATATACAGATTTTTTTAATTATGTGGCGTGGTTATCGTTACAG